>NZ_JBICKA010000096.1:0-1122 GCF_043103635.1 Pseudomonas sp. yb_9
TATGTTTTTGGCTGACTTCGGCCACCACCGATTTTGAAAGTGACAAGTCGATCAAAAATGCTCAGATCGCTAACTCATTTCTGTCTTTTTAGCCGCTGCGAACACCTCGCGGCGGCTATTCCCCACATTACAGGCGCACCTCTCCTGCATTGCTCAGTAAATGCCGACGGGCCATCCATAGATTCGACAGCGCAAACAGTGTCACCAACTGTGCCGTATTCTTGGCCAGGCCACGGAAGCGAGTTTTCACATAGCCGAATTGACGTTTGATCACCCGGAACGGGTGCTCAACCTTCGCTCTGACTTGAGCCTTGGCTTTTTCGATCTTGCGCTTGGCTTTGTACAGAACGCTACGCTTGCCCAGTTTCTGGTAGGTGCTGCGCCGGGCGGCAATCTGCCAAATGACCTGGCGACCTTCATGCTCGGGGCGTTTCTCCACTCCGGTATAACCAGCATCGGCACAGACCACATTTTCGTCGCCGTGCAGCAGCTTATCGACCTGAGTGACATCGGCCACGTTGGCTGCCGTGCCTACCATGCTATGCACCAGGCCCGACTCATCATCCACCCCGATATGGGCCTTCATGCCGAAGTACCATTGATTACCTTTCTTGGCCTGGTGCATTTCCGGGTCGCGCTTACCGTCCTGGTTCTTGGTCGAACTCGGCGCGTGGATCAGTGTGGCATCGACGATGGTGCCCTGGCGCAGCGACAGGCCGCGATCGCCCAAGTAGCCGTTGATCACGGCCAGAATCCCAGCCGCCAGTTCATGCTTTTCCAGCAGGCGGCGGAAGTTGAGGATGGTGGTTTCGTCGGGGATGCGCTCTAGGCTCAGCCCAGAAAACTGGCGCAGGATGTTGGTTTCGTAAAGCGCTTCCTCCATAGCCGGGTCGCTGTAGCCGAACCAGTTCTGCATCAGGTGCACGCGCAGCATCGCCATCAACGGATACGCCGGACGGCCACCTTCGCCCTTCGGGTAGTGCGGCTCGATCAGAGTAATCAGTCCCTGCCACGGCACCACCTGATCCATCTCGATCAGGAACAACTCCTTGCGGGTCTGCTTACGCTTGCCGGCGTACTCGGCGTCGGCGAAGGTCATCTGCTTCATCGGGAAACTCAGGC
>NZ_JBICKA010000097.1:0-141495 GCF_043103635.1 Pseudomonas sp. yb_9
TCAAGGAGTTTTTCGTTCCGATGTCGCTGGAAGTGGGGCGCATTATAAGGGGATTCGAAAGCGCGTCAACCCTTAATTTCAAGAAACCTTAACATCGCTGAAAAGCAAAGCGGGGCGGCCTGGCGGCCACCCCGCTTTTCAATAGCATCACGCGCCTCTAGAGCACGCCTGCATCGCGCAAACGTTGCACCTCACCCGCTTCCAGCCCCAATACCTCCTCAAGCACCACCTCAGTGTGCTCACCCAGCAGCGGAGGAGCCCGTCGATACTCCACTGGCGTCTCCGACAACCTTATAGGGCTGGCCACCTGCGGCACGCTACCCGCCAGCGGATGCGCAATGCTCACCGCAAGCCCCCGCGCCAGCACCTGGGGATCCTGGAACATCTGCGCCAGATCATTGATAGGCCCGCACGGCACGCCGGCAGCCTCCAACTGGCTAACCCATTCGGCTGTTGTCTTGAATACCGTGGCCTGGCGGATCAGTGGAATCAGCTCAGCCCGGTTGGCCACCCGCTGCTTGTTGGTCACGAAGCGTGGATCGTCCGCCCATTGCGGCTGCCCAGCCACCTCTGCAAACTTGCGAAACTGGCCATCGTTGCCCACGGTAAGAATGAAGTCGCCATCCGCCGTTGGGAAATCCTGGTAAGGCACGATATTAGGATGCGCATTGCCCAAGCGGCGAGGCGGGTTACCCGTCGTCAGGTAATTCATGGCCTGGTTCGCCAGGCAGGCCACCTGTACATCGAGCAGCGCCATGTCGACATGCTGCCCCACCCCGGCCTGATCCCGGTGGGCGAGGGCAGCGAGCATCGCCACCGTGGAATACAGCCCGGTAAGGATGTCGGTTAGCGCCACACCCACCTTGACCGGCCCTGCACCTTCCTCGCCCTCCGGGCGGCCGGTCAGGCTCATCAGCCCGCCCAGCCCCTGGATCATGAAATCGTAACCCGCACGCTTGGCGTAGGGCCCGGTCTGGCCAAACCCCGTGATGGAGCAATAGATAAGCTGTGGATTAACCGCCTTCAGGCTCTGGTAGTCCAAACCATAAGCAGCCAGACGGCCCACCTTGAAGTTCTCGATGACGATATCGGACTTGGCTGCCAGCTCACGCACCAGGCGCTGCCCCTCAGGCTGGGTGAAGTCGATGGTCACCGAGCGCTTGTTGCGGTTAGCCGACAGGTAATAAGCCGCCTCGCTGGTATTGTCACCCGCAGCATCCCTCAGGAAGGGCGGGCCCCACGCGCGCGTATCGTCACCACTGCCTGGACGCTCGACCTTGATCACGTCAGCGCCCAGGTCAGCGAGAATCTGGCCAGACCAAGGGCCGGCCAACACGCGCGAAAGGTCCAGCACCCGCAGATGTGATAGCGCGCCCATGGGCTGGCTCCTTATTAATAGAAGGCCTGGATACCGGTTTGCGCACGCCCCAGGATCAATGCATGCACATCGTGCGTGCCTTCGTAGGTGTTGACCACCTCCAGGTTGACCAAATGACGGGCCACGCCGAACTCGTCGGAGATGCCATTACCACCCAGCATGTCACGCGCCATGCGGGCAATATCCAGCGCCTTGCCGCAGGAGTTGCGCTTCATGATCGAAGTGATCTCCACCGCAGCCGTCCCTTCGTCCTTCATGCGCCCCAAGCGCAGGCAGCCCTGCAGTGCCAGGGTGATTTCGGTCTGCATGTCGGCCAGCTTCTTCTGGATCAGCTGATTGGCAGCCAGCGGGCGACCGAATTGCTGGCGATCCAGCGTGTACTGACGCGCAGTGTGCCAGCAGGCTTCCGCAGCACCCAGCGCCCCCCAGGAGATGCCATAACGGGCTGAGTTCAGGCAGGTGAACGGACCTTTAAGGCCGCGCACATCCGGGAAGATGTTCTCTTCGGGCACGAACACATTGTCCATGACGATTTCACCGGTGATCGAGGCGCGCAGGCCAACCTTGCCATGGATAGCCGGCGCACTCAGGCCTTCCCAGCCCTTTTCCAGCACAAAGCCGCGGATATCACCGGCATCGTCCTTGGCCCAGACCACAAACACATCAGCGATCGGGCTGTTGGTGATCCACATCTTGCTGCCGGTCAGCCGATAGCCGCCATCGACCTTCCTGGCGCGGGTAATCATCGACCCTGGGTCAGAGCCGTGGTTAGGCTCAGTCAGGCCGAAACAACCGATCCACTCACCACTGGCCAGCTTGGGCAGGTATTTCTGCTTTTGTGCTTCGGTACCGAACTCATTGATCGGGACCATGACCAGCGACGACTGCACACTCATCATCGAGCGGTAGCCCGAGTCGATACGCTCCACTTCACGCGCAATCAGGCCATAGCACACGTAGTTCAGGCCGCTGCCACCATACTGCTCCGGGATGGTGGCCCCCAGCAGGCCGACTTCACCCATCTCGCGGAAGATCGCCGGGTCAGTCTGCTCGTGGCGGAACGCTTCAAGTACACGAGGGGCCAGCTTGTCCTGGGCGAACTGATAAGCGCTGTCACGCACCATGCGCTCTTCTTCAGTGAGCTGCTGATCCAGCAGCAGCGGGTCGATCCAGTTGAAGCTTGCGTTACCGGCCATGAGCGAAATCCTCGAAATAGGGGGCAGTTTCTTGTGCCTTTGAGCCTAGGCCTGATCGGCCGCCGGGACAAACGAGGATTGCGCACCAATTAGTGATAGTTTGTCACTTCGTAAATCGGCAAAACGCCATATTGACAGCCTTACAAGTGAGGTTGACGTACATGCGCCGCAAGATCCCCAGTACCGCTGCCCTGGTTTGCTTCGAGGCGGCAGCACGCAACGAGAGCTTTACCAAGGCCGCCCAGGAACTGGCCCTGACCCAGGGCGCCGTTTGTCGCCAAGTTGGCGGCCTGGAGGCCTTTCTCAATGTGGAACTGTTCCGCCGCTCGCGCCGCGGCGTGAAGCTGACCGAAGCCGGCCTTTCCTACAGCCGTCAGGTTGCCGCCCAACTGGACGCCGTGGAGCGCGATACCTTGTCTGTGATGGGCCAGCAGGGGGCCAGCGTAATCGAACTGGCGGTGGTGCCTACATTCGGCACTCAATGGCTGCTTCCGCGCCTCAAGGACTTCCAGCAACGCCAACCGGAGGTCACGGTCAACCTCACCAACCGAACCCGGCCATTCCTGTTCGCCGACACTTCGTTCGATGCCGCGATCTATTTCGGTGATGCCGACTGGTCCGGCACCCAGTCTCACCGGCTGATGGGGGAAAACCCGGTCCCCGTCTGCAGCCCGGCATTGCTGGCCGGGCAGGGCATGCTTGAAGCACAGCGCGTCGCCCAACTACCCCTGTTGCAGCAAAGCACGCGCCCCTATGCCTGGCGGCAATGGTTCGGCAGCTTGGGGATGAATGTGGAGCGCGACATGACAGGCCCGCGTTATGAACTATTCTCGATGCTCGCCCAGGCGGCCATCCATGAAATGGGGATCGCGCTGATTCCGCCGTTCCTGATCCAGCGCGAACTGGAGGAGGGTAGGCTGGTGGTCGCTAACAGGCATGCCCTCGATAGCGACAAGGCCTACTATCTGATGATTCCTGAGCGCAAGGTGGAGTCGGCATCACTACGCGCCTTCCGGGACTGGCTGGTAAGCCAGGCCCACGCCTACACCGCAAGAAAATGAGCAATGCGACAAGTTGACCCTGTAGTCAATTATTTTAAACACCTACAGATGTATGTATTTGTCGCATATGCGTAAACTGTTATGCAAGCCAGAAAATACCCTTTAACCCTGCTAAGCACGCGGGCTTGCGGGTTATTTTGCGACACTTACCGTGCCGTAAGCGAAATGACCGAAAAATTTTTGTTTTTTTCTCCTAATCTGCCAATAGCCCATGTTTGACGGGCTACAGCCTTATTACTGCGACAAGCGGTCACAGGGTGACTTGTAGTTTTAACTTCGTTTCGCTCCAGAACCGGTTGAAGGCCCCTTGGTTCGTCTGCAAAATGCTTCGCCCGCCCGGGAACTGGCGGATCGGCGCTCCACAGCCGCCCCAGCGCACCATCCGAAGTGTGCTGGCTTTTACAAAGACAAAAGGTCACCGCAGGAGAAAAGTCGTGCACATAGGTGTTCCTCTCGAGACGCAGACCGGTGAGACAAGGGTCGCTGCGACCCCGGAAACCATCAAGAAACTGATTGGCCAGGGCCATCAGGTCACCGTCCAACGGGGGGCAGGGCTTAACGCCGCCATTCCGGACAGTGCCTATGAGGCCGTGGGTGCTTCCATGGGGAATGCCGCCGACGCCTACGGCGCCCAATTGGTACTCAAAGTGGTCGCCCCCAACGACCAGGAACTGGCCCTGATCAACAGTGGCAGCCTTCTGGTGGGCATGCTCAACCCCTTCAACAGCGAACTCATCGGCAAAATGGCCGAACGCGGCATTACCGCCTTCGCCCTGGAAGCCGCACCGCGTACATCGCGGGCGCAAAGCCTGGACGTGCTGTCGTCGCAAGCCAACATCGCCGGTTACAAGGCTGTGTTACTGGCGGCCCATCACTACCCGCGCTTCATGCCCATGCTGATGACCGCTGCCGGTACCGTTAAGGCCGCGCGCGTGTTGATTCTGGGTGCGGGCGTTGCCGGCCTGCAGGCCATTGCCACGGCCAAGCGCCTGGGCGCAGTGATCGAAGCGTCCGACGTACGCCCGGCGGTGAAAGAGCAGATCGAGTCGCTGGGCGCCAAGTTCATCGACGTGCCCTACGAGACCGATGAGGAGCGCGAATGCGCCGAAGGGGTGGGTGGTTACGCCCGCCCGATGCCGGCCAGCTGGATGCAACGCCAGGCCCAGGCCGTGCATGAGCGCGCGAAGCAGGCGGATATCGTCATCACCACCGCACTAATCCCCGGCCGCAAGGCGCCGACCTTGCTCAGCGCCGAAACCGTCGCGCAGATGAAGCCCGGCTCGGTGGTCATCGACCTCGCTGCTGCCCAGGGCGGCAACTGTCCGCTGACGGTTGCTGACCAAGTGGTGCAGGAAAACGGCGTGACCATTGTCGGCCCGACCAACCTGCCAGCCCAGGTGGGTGCCGATGCCTCGGCGCTGTATGCACGCAACCTGCTGGACTTCATGAAGCTGCTGTTCGACAAGGACGGCGCACTGGTCATCAACCTCGAAGACGACATCGTCGCGGCCTGCCTCATGTGCCGCGATGGCCAGGTCGTCCGCAAGAACGGCTAAGGAGCACGACAATGGAAGATATGCTGATTTCCCACGGCATCTACAACCTGATCATCTTCGTGCTGGCCATCTATGTGGGCTACCACGTGGTCTGGAACGTCACCCCGGCACTGCACACCCCATTAATGGCGGTCACCAACGCCATCTCGGCAATCGTTATCGTCGGCGCCATGCTGGCCGCGGCCCTGACCGTTACCCCGGCAGGCAAGCTGATGGGCACCCTGGCCGTGGCCCTGGCTGCGGTCAACGTGTTCGGTGGCTTCCTGGTCACCCGCCGCATGCTTGAGATGTTCAAGAAGAAAGCCAAGAACGAGGGGCAGAAGTAAGCATGAGCATGAATCTGGTAACACTTCTGTACCTGGTTGCGTCGATCTGCTTCATCCAGGCGCTCAAGGGCCTGTCGCACCCGACCACTTCGCGGCGCGGCAACCTGTTCGGCATGATCGGCATGGGGATCGCCATCCTCACAACCGTCGGCCTTATCTATAAGCTGGGGGCAGAGCTTGCTACTGCCGGCATCGGCTACGTAATCGTCGGCCTGCTGGTTGGTGGTACCGCCGGTTCGATCATGGCCAAGCGCGTCGAAATGACCAAGATGCCGGAGCTGGTCGCCTTCATGCACAGCATGATCGGCCTGGCTGCGGTGTTCATTGCCATCGCCGCCGTGTTGGAGCCGCAGTCGATGGGCATCGTTGCCGCCATCAGCGACCCTATCCCTACCGGCAACCGCCTGGAGCTGTTCCTGGGTGCTGCAATCGGTGCCATTACCTTCTCCGGTTCGGTAATCGCCTTTGGCAAACTGTCGGGCAAGTACAAGTTCCGCCTGTTCCAGGGCGCACCGGTACAGTTCGCCGGCCAGCATAAGCTGAACCTGATCCTCGGCCTGACCACCATTGCCCTGGGCCTGCTGTTCACCTTCACCGGCCACTACAGTGCCTTCACCCTGATGCTGGTTCTGGCCTTCATCATGGGTGTGCTGATCATTATTCCGATCGGTGGCGCCGACATGCCGGTGGTGGTGTCGATGCTCAACAGCTACTCGGGCTGGGCTGCGGCCGGCATCGGTTTCTCGCTGAACAACTCGATGCTGATCATTGCAGGTTCGCTGGTCGGTTCGTCCGGTGCCATCCTTTCGTACATCATGTGCAAGGCGATGAACCGTTCGTTCTTCAACGTCATCCTTGGCGGCTTCGGCGGGGACACCGATACGGGTGCGGCGCAAGGCTCCAAAGAGCAGCGCCCGGTGAAGTCCGGCTCGGCCGACGACGCCACTTTCCTGCTCAGCAACGCCGACAGCGTGATCATCGTGCCGGGTTACGGCCTGGCGGTGGCCCGTGCCCAGCACGCGCTGAAGGAGCTGACCGAAAAGCTGACCCACAACGGCGTAACCGTGAAGTACGCGATCCACCCAGTGGCAGGCCGCATGCCCGGGCACATGAACGTACTGCTGGCCGAGGCCGAAGTACCTTACGACCAAGTGTTCGAAATGGAAGACATCAACGCCGAGTTCGGTCAGGCCGACGTGGTGTTGGTGCTGGGTGCCAACGACGTGGTCAACCCGGCGGCGAAGAACGATCCGAAATCGCCCATTGCCGGCATGCCGATCCTCGAAGCCTTCAAGGCCAAGACCATCATCGTCAACAAACGCTCCATGGCCAGCGGCTACGCCGGCCTGGACAACGAACTGTTCTACCTGGACAAGACCATGATGGTGTTCGGTGACGCCAAGAAAGTGATCGAAGACATGGTCAAGGCGGTGGACTGATACCCACGGCTGAAAACCAGCTGATATAAAGGAAGCCCCGGTCAGAATCTGCCGGGGCTTTTCTTTTATTGATCCGGATCAACGGCTCTACTTCAAGCCTTCTCATACGACCATGGTCGTGGGACGGCAATGGGCGAAATCTCTAGACTGCGCTGCAGTAGTTTCAGTAGCCCGAGATAACAATCCATGTACCGTGATCGTATCCGCTTGTCCTCCCTGCACAGCAAGGTAATGAGTGCGGCTGATGCCGCTGGTCTGATCGAGGACGGCATGACCGTCGGCATGAGCGGTTTCACCCGCGCCGGCGAAGCCAAAGCCGTACCGCATGCACTGGCCGAACGTGCCAAGCAGTCGCCACTGAAAATCAGCCTGATGACCGGCGCCAGCCTGGGCAACGACCTGGACAAGCAACTGACCGAGGCCGGCGTGCTGGCTCGCCGCATGCCATTCCAGGTCGACAGCACCCTGCGCAAGGCCATCAACGACGGCCAGGTGATGTTCATCGACCAGCACCTGTCGGAAACCGTCGAGCAACTGCGCAACCAGCAGCTGAAACTGCCGGACATCGCCGTCATCGAAGCCGTGGCCATTACCGAGCAAGGCCACATCGTGCCAACCACATCGGTAGGCAACTCGGCCAGCTTCGCGATCTTCGCCAAGCAGGTGATTGTCGAGATCAACCTCTCGCACAACCCCAACCTGGAAGGCCTGCACGACATCTATATCCCGACCTACCGCCCGACCCGCACGCCAATCCCGCTGGTCAAGGTCGACGACCGTATCGGCAGCACCGCCATCCCGATCGACCCGGCCAAGATCGTCGGCATCGTCATCAGCGACCAGCCGGACTCCCCATCCACCGTGCTGCCGCCGGATGACGAAACCCAGGGCATTGCCGACCACCTGATCAACTTCCTCAAAAAAGAAGTTGAAGCTGGCCGCATGACCAACAAGCTCGGCCCGCTGCAGGCCGGTATCGGCAGCATTGCCAACGCCGTAATGTGCGGCCTGATCGAATCGCCGTTCGAAGACCTGACCATGTACTCCGAAGTACTGCAGGACTCCACCTTCGACCTGATCGATGCCGGCAAACTGAGCTTCGCTTCGGGCAGCTCGATCACCTTGTCCACTCGCCGTAATGCCGACGTATTCGGCAACTTGGAGCGCTACAAGGACAAGCTGGTGCTGCGCCCGCAAGAAATCTCCAACCACCCGGAAGTGGTGCGTCGCTTGGGCATCATCGGTATCAACACCGCACTGGAGTTCGATATCTACGGCAACGTCAACTCCACCCACGTGTGCGGCACCAAAATGATGAACGGGATTGGTGGCTCGGGTGACTTCGCCCGTAACGCCCACCTGGCTGTGTTCGTCACCAAGTCGATTGCCAAAGGCGGCGCGATTTCCAGCGTGGTGCCGATGGTCAGCCATGTCGACCACACCGAGCACGACGTGGACATCCTGGTCACCGAGCAGGGCCTGGCCGACCTGCGTGGCTTGGCACCACGTGAGCGGGCACGGGCGATCATCGACAACTGTGTGCACCCAGACTACCGCGCTGCGCTGAACGATTACTTCGATCGTGCCTGCCAGCGTGGCGGCCATACCCCGCACATTTTGCGTGAAGCGCTGAGCTGGCACGAAAACCTGGAAGAAACCGGGCGCATGCTGGCGAGCTGATCAATTCGTGATCCGGAACAGCGTGTGCTGTTCCGGTCACGCTCCCTGTAGGAGCGGCTCTAGCCGCGAATACCGGCACAGCCGGTGCCATCCTGCTTGTCGCCTGATTCGCGGGCAAGCCCGCTGCCGCAACACTCTCACAATCATCATTAAAAACTGTTCTACTGTACTGGTATTTCTGCCAGCCCCTTCCTCGTGAAATCATCCTGTCAGCCAAAAATGCACCAATACCGTGCAGACCAGTACAGTTGCGCTTGTTTCGGGTGCAACAGTAGGGTTACACAGTTAACTGAGCCATCGTCTTTCAACTGAACTGTATCTACTGTTATGGACGACAGAGGAGGATCATTGGCATCAGTTAAATCACTACCTAATCCCGCCATAAGCGGAAGGATGAAGCATCATGGAACGTACCCTCAGTTCCGGTCTGGTTTTTGAAAGCAACGCCCAGCAATCCAACGCCTCGCTGCCGCTGCGCGCACTGTCTACCCTGCTGCTGTGGCAGCGCCGTATGGCTAGCCGCCGTCAACTGGCTCGCCTGGACGCCCGTCTGCTGGCCGACGCTGGTATCAGCGAGTCGCAACGTTACGAAGAGCTGAGCAAGCCTTTCTGGCGCTAAGCACCGGCTTGCCGGCTTCGGCCGGCACCGCGAATTCCCAAAACCCGTTGCAGGTAACTGCAACGGGTTTTTTGCATCCAGGCCGCATGCTAGAGCTTCTCTCAAACGAACAGGTACAGTTTTGATAATCCAAAAAACATATAGGTACAGTTTGTTGGCGCGCTTTTCATTAACATCCGGAAACACCGGCGCGTGATACGCTTGGCTTCACAGTCTGGTAGAACCCACTGTTAAAGTACCGTGACGAGCTGTGCGAGCGTCCGATAAGCAGAACCACCCGACCCTAGTCCAGGAGTCCACGATCATGTCCCGTAAATACCTGATTGGCGCCGCCCTGATGCTGAGCCTGGCCGGCACCGCAAACGCCACCAGCTTCGTTGTCACCACCGACGCCGTCGTTGGCGCGGTAGCCGCGTCCACCGATGCAACTTCCGATATTTCCTCCTCGTTCAAAGACGACAAGATCGTCAAGGCCGCCCGCGACGATGCCGCTGCCTTTGTTGGCAGCCATGGCGACATCCGCGGTGCCAAACTGGAAAGCGCCTTCTTGCACATCCGCTCGCAAGCACCCGCGTTGCAGGCCAGCGATGCCCAACTGGCCCAGGCCATCCTGGCTCTCTGACGCCAGCTGAGCCCTCTGGCTGTGCTGGTCACTACCAGCACAGTCATCCAGCCTTTGCGCCCCATCTTTCCAGCTGTTGTAGAGCCCATGCGTTATCTGTTGCCGCTGCTGTTTTCCGTTGCAGGCATGGCCAGCGCCCATGCCATGGATACCACCACGCAAAGCCTGGTCATTACCGGCTATGTCACCAGCCAGGTCACCACTGCACCCTTCGATCGCAAACTGGTCCGCCAGGCGCGCGACGATGCAGCGGCCTTCGTGGCCAGCGACGGCCAGATCCGCGGTGTGCGGCTGGAAGCTGCGCTGGAATCATTACGCCACAATTGTGCACGGCACGCCGTCGGCGATCTGGAACTGGCGCAGGCAATTCTCGTCCAATAACTACATCTGACTCCCTGTATTTTTCGGAGATGCTCCATGCGTAAACCGCTGATTGCCGCTACCCTCGGCATGCTGCTGCTGGCCGACCTGGCCCAGGCACAGACCCTGGTGGCCACCAGCAATATCATCGTGCGTGCCTTTGGCCGCTCGATCGACTTCACCTCGGACACCACCACCTCGATTCGCGACTCCAAAGTGGTGCGCGAAGCCCATGACGACGCTGCCAGCTTCGTCGCCAGCAACGGTGACATTCGCGGCGCCCAGCTTGAGGCGGCCTTCAACACCTTGCGCGAGCGCGTGCCAGAAGCGCGTGGCGCCAGCGACCAGGTACTGGCCGAAGCCATCCTCGCACTGTGAAACGCGTGCGTGCCTGGCTGCTCGGCTGCGCCCTGACGCTGCCCGGCACGCCCGTATTGGCCGACCTGCAGCTTCAGCTGCAGGCAACCGGCCTGGACCCGCAGCAAACCCAAGCCACCCAGGCCCTGCTCGATGAGGCCTTGGGCAAGCTGCCTCCCCGATTCAAGCAGCAGCTGGACCGCCGCGTGCGGGTCAGCTGGAGCGACAGCATGCCGGCGGATGCCTACGGCCAGGCATCGCTGGTGTCCACCCTTGAGCTCAATCGACACCTGCTGCCCGGACTCACCGACGGCAGTGCTGCTACCGAACGCACCCACCGCCCCCATGGCACAGTGCGCGAAGAATTGCTGGCCACCGTGCTGCACGAGCTTACCCATATCTACGACCGTGCCCGCCTGTGGCCCACTGCCGAGCATTCGCTGATTGCCCGCTGCAAGCGCCAGCAAGGCACGCTGGGCAAAATCGGCCTGCCCGAAGCGTGCCGGGGCCAGGCCGAGCGCCGCTTCACCCTTAGCGACGACCCGCGCTTGCTCGACCTGGCGGGTTGGCAACAGTACGTAGGCCGTCGTGGCGAGCGCGAGCAGCACAATGGTCAGTTCGTGCGCAGCCCAGACAGTTATGAGCTGAGCAGCCCCAAGGAGTTTATCGCGGTCAACATGGAGTACTTCCTCCTCGACCCGAGCTACGGTTGCCGCCGCCCGGCGCTGAACCAGTACCTGCGCGAGCACTTCGGCTGGGCACCGCAACAGGACACCTGCGCCAAGGGCCTGCCGTTCATCAATGCCGGCAGCGACTTTGCCCGCCAGCCGCTGGGTGAAATCGACCCTGAGCGGGTCTATGAAGTGGACTACCTGCTGGCTGAAGCCAACCAGAACCTGGTCAGCCGCTGGGGCCACAGCATGCTGCGCCTGGTGATCTGCAAGCCGGGCCGCCCGCGCGGGCCGGACTGCCGCCTGGACCTCGACCAGAGCCTGGTGCTGTCGTACCGCGCCTTCGTCAACGATGTACAGCTGTCCAGCTGGGACGGCCTGGTCGGCAACTACCCCTCGCGGCTATTCGTGTTGCCGCTGGGCCAGGTAATCGACGAATACACCAAGACCGAGTTGCGCAGCCTTGCCTCAGTACCGTTGAAGCTCAGCCGCAACGAAATCGAGGAGCTGGTACGCCAGGCCGCCGAAATGCACTGGAGCTATGACGGCAACTACTGGTTCCTGTCCAACAACTGTGCCGTGGAGTCTTTGAAATTGCTGCGCAGCGGTACCGCCAACCCACGCCTCAACGACCTCGACAGCATCATGCCCAACGGCTTGCTGGCGGTGCTCAAGGGCAGGGGACTGGCAGACACCAGCGTGCTGGATGACCCGCGTGAGGCGCTGCGCCTGGGCTACCGGTTCGATTCCTATCGCGACCGCTACCAGGCCATGTTCGAGGTGCTGCGCAAACAGCTGCCGATCAAGCAGGCCCTGGTCGAAGACTGGCTGGCACTGGATGCCGAGCAGCGCCGCCCATGGTTTGCCAAAGCCGACCTGCGCACCAGCGCCGCGTTACTGCTGCTCGAACAGGCCAGCTTGCGCCGGCAACTGCTGCTGGCCCAGGACGAGGTCAAGCAGCGCTACCTGAATGCCGCTGCCTTGAAAGATGGCAGCGTCAGCAAGGCCGATGCGACCCTCAAGCAGATGCTCGCCAACAGCGGCTTTCTCAGCCGCCCGGCAGAACTGCTCGATGCCAAGGGCTACGGGCTGCCGCAGCCCGAGGAGCGCAAGCACCTTGAGCAGGTGAGCAGCGAACGCCAGGCACAGTTGTTGCGTTTGAGCACCAGCCTGGACAAAGAGGTGAGGGCGCTGCTGGAGCCGTCGCGAGCCAAGGAAATTGCGGCTGTCGAGGCCAACGTGAAGCAGATTGGCGAACATTTGCGGGCACTGCACAAGGCTGCGGGTGGCCTGCAGTTGTAAGTGTTGTCTCTACGGGCCTCTTCGCGGGCAAGCCCGCGAAGAGGCCCGCACAGGCTACACAAGGCCTAGAGATTTTCCTCTGCCTCCGAAGGCAAATCCTCATCCAGATGCAACCAAGGCAACCGGCTACCCACCCAGATATGCCGGTTGGCCCTGACCCGCTCCGGGTGATCCAGCGTCGCCACCGTCACATCGACCGTTTCCGGGCTATGGGTAGTCATCAGCGCCACATGCGCCCCGCACTGCCCACAGAAGTACCGGCTGCAACTGGCCGGCGCCACATAGCAGCTCGGCTCACCCGCCAACCACTGAAACCCGGAGCGGGGCAGGGTGAGCCAGGTCACTACCAACCCTCCGCTTACCCGCCGGCAAATCGAACAATGGCAGTGGGCGATGTCTGTCAGGTCACCCACCAGCCGGTAACGCAAGGCGCCACAATGGCAGCCCCCTTCGGTTACATACTGCATCACCTACCTCTCGTCGCCTTTGCTTCGGCGAAAGCTGGCTGAAAGCTTGCGCTCATAGGATAGCCCCCACTACCGGCACAAGACCGGTCAGCCAGGGCACCCGGTAATTGCCGAGCCCGGCCCAATCAACAACAACAATGGTGATTCTGATGTATTCCTGTGCCCGCCTTTCTGTAGCTCCCCTCCGCATGCTCCCTGCGCAGCGCCCGACGCGCTGATCCGCCCGAATCGACATTCCTTTCGCCGCGCCACGCCTGGAGTATTGCCATGCTGACCTTCCTCGGCTTTGCCATGGTCATCACCTTCATGTACCTGATCATGACCAAGCGCCTGTCGGCCTTGATCGCGCTGATTCTGGTACCGATCCTGTTCGCCGTGTTCGGCGGTTTCTCCGCCAAGATCGGCCCCATGATGCTAGAGGGCATCAGCAAGCTCGCGCCAACCGGTGTGATGCTGATGTTCGCCATCCTCTATTTCGCCTTGATGATCGACTCCGGCCTGTTCGACCCGGCCGTACGCAAGATCCTCAAACTGGTCAAGGGCGACCCGCTCAAAGTTTCTGTCGGTACCGCCGTGCTGGCCCTGGTGGTCTCGCTCGACGGTGATGGCGCCACCACCTACATGATCTGCTGCGCCGCCATGCTGCCGATGTACAGCCGCCTGGGTATGAGCCCGCGGATCATGGCCGGCCTGATCATCCTGGCCGGTGGGGTGATGAACATGACCCCGTGGGGTGGCCCGACCGCCCGCGCCGCCAGTGCCCTGCACGTAGACCCGTCGGACATTTTCGTACCGATGATCCCGGCCATGCTGTTCGGCGTGCTGGCAATTCTGGCCATCGCCTACATGTACGGTAAACGTGAACGTGCCCGCCTGGGTGAACTGCACCTGCCAACTGACGACATCGACCACAGCGAAATCACCGTTTCGCAGTACCCTGACGCGCGCCGGCCCAAGCTGCTGTACTTCAACGGTGCCCTGACTGCTGCCCTGATGGTCGCACTGATTGCCGGTGTGCTGCCGCTGCCCGTGCTGTTCATGATTGCCTTCAGCATCGCGATGATCGTCAACTACCCGTGCCTGCAGCAGCAAAAGGATCGCATCGCCGCCCACGCTGGCAGCGTGCTGGCCGTGACCGGGCTGATCTTCGCCGCCGGTATCTTTACTGGCATCCTGTCGGGTACCGGCATGGTGGATGCCATGTCCAAGAGCCTGCTGGCCGTCATCCCGGAAGCACTGGGCCCTTACCTGGCGGTGATCACCGCGATCGTGAGCATGCCGTTCACCTTCTTCATGTCCAACGACGCGTTTTACTATGGCGTGCTGCCGGTACTGGCCGAAGCCGCCAGCCACTACGGCATCACCCCGGTGGAAATGGCCCGTGCATCGATCGTCGGGCAACCGGTACACCTGCTTAGCCCCTTGGTGCCGTCGACCTACCTGCTGGTGGCCCTGGCCGGCATCGAGTTTGGCGATCATCAGCGCTTCACGCTCAAGTGGGCAGTGCTGGTATGCCTGTGCATAATGTTCGCCGCGCTGCTGATGGGCATTTTCCCGCTGTTCAGTAGTCTTTAATAAACACGTATTAGTCTGACGCGACGCGCCTCGACAGGGGCGCGTCGCCTTTATCGTTCGAAGGAAAACACATGGAATGGCTGACCAGCCCGGAAATCTGGGTTGCCTTTTTCACCCTTACCGCGCTTGAGATCGTCCTCGGTATCGACAACATCATCATGATCTCGATTCTGGTCAGCCGCATGCCCAAGCACATGCAGCCGCGCACCCGGATCTTCGGCCTGGCCCTGGCCATGGTCACCCGTATCATGCTGCTGCTATCGATTACCTGGGTCATGCGCCTTACCGCCGACCTGTTCGTGGTATTCGGCCAAGGCATCTCCGGACGTGACCTGATCCTGTTCTTCGGTGGCCTGTTCCTGCTGTGGAAAAGCTCGCAAGAGATCTACCACGGCCTGGAAGGCGAGGACGAAAACGCCGAGGAGCCGAAAGGTGCGGGCGGCAAATTCTTCTACACCATCATCCAGATCGCCATCATCGACATCGTGTTCTCGCTGGACTCGGTCATTACTGCGGTGGGTATGGTTTCCCACGTACCGGTGATGATTGCCGCCATCGTCGTTGCCGTGCTGGTGATGATGTTGTGCGCCGGCGCCATCAGCGATTTCATCGACAAGCACCCGTCGCTGAAGATGCTCGCGCTGTCATTCCTGATCGTGGTCGGTACCGTGCTGATCGCCGAAGCATTCGACGTGCATGTGCCAAAGGGCTACGTCTACTTCGCCATGGCCTTCTCGCTGGCGGTGGAGGCCATCAACATCCGCATGCGCACCGCCCTGGCCCGCAAGGAAGGCAAAGAGCATGACCCGGTGAAACTGCGCAAGGACATTCCGGGTCAATAAGACCAGGAAGCGCAAAACACAAAGGGCCCTTCGCAGGGCCCTTTTTCATGTCTGATCGGTTTCAAACACATGACAGCCATGCGAAGCTGGCGACAGCTGCGCAAAACAACTAAAGCTTTGAGTGAGCACCGAAAATTCTTCAAACGCTCACGTTTCTTTTCTTGGCCCACTGGGCCAGTGCAACAGGGGGCTTTCGCCATGCTGACCCTGCTCAACCTACTCTCGGCCGTGACGCTTCTGGTCTGGGGCACCCACATCGTACGTACTGGCATTCTGCGCGTGTTCGGCTCAAACCTGCGGCGCATCATCAGCCAGAACATGGACAAGCGCCCGCTGGCGTTCATTGCCGGCATACTGGTCACGGCCATGGTGCAGAGCAGTAACGCCACGGCCATGTTGGTCACGTCCTTCGTCGGCCAGGGCCTGATGGCCATGACCCCGGCCCTGGCGATCATGCTGGGTGCCGATGTGGGTACCGCGCTGATGGCCCGGGTACTCACTTTCGACCTGTCCTGGCTATCACCCTTGCTGATATTCCTGGGTGTGATCTTCTTCCTCTCGCGCAAGCAGACACGGGCTGGCCAGCTGGGCCGTGTCGGTATTGGGCTTGGCCTGATCATCCTGGCACTGGAGCTGATCGTGCAGGCAGCTGCGCCAATCACTCACGCCCAAGGCGTTAAAGTGCTGTTTGCTTCGCTGACCGGCGACATCATGCTCGACGCCCTGGTCGGCGCCATGTTCGCCATGATTTCCTATTCCAGCCTCGCCGCCGTGCTGCTTACCGCAACATTGGCCGGTGCCGAGGTCATCAGCCTGCCAGTGGCCATCGGCCTGGTGGTCGGTGCCAACATCGGTAGCGGGTTACTGGCCTTTATCAGCACCAGCATGCAGAACGCTGCCGGGCGCCGCGTGGCGTTGGGCAGCTTGCTCTACAAGCTGATCGGCCTGCTGCTGATCATCCCTGTGCTGCACCCCTTGGTGGAGTGGATGGACTCGCTCAGCTTCAGCCCGCAAGAGCTGGTCATCGGCTTCCATCTGCTCTACAACACCCTGCGCTGCCTGCTCATGCTGCCCACGGTCAAACTGATGGGCCGGCTGTGCAACAGCCTGCTGCCCGAGCGGGAAAACGGCAACGGCCAGATCCGCCCGCGCCACCTCGACGCCTCGGCGCTGGAAACACCCAGCCTGGCGCTTGCCAACGCTGCCCGCGAAACCCTGCGCCTGGGCGATATCGTCGACAGCCTGCTTGAAGCCATGCTGGGTGCCCTGCGCGGCACCCAGACCGCCTTGCCACAGCAGGTTCGCGCCCTGGGTGAAGATGCCGAGGCCCTTTATAGCGCCATCAAGCTCTACCTTGCGCAGATGTCGCGCGAAGACCTCAGCGAGCAGGACAACCGTCGCTGGGCCGAGATCATCGAGCTGGCCATCAACCTCAAGCTCGCCTGCGACCTCATCGAGCGCATGTTGCGCAAGGTCCAGCAGCAGAAAACCAGCCAGCGCCGGGAGTTTTCCCAGGTGGGGCTGGAAGAACTGACCGGGCTGCAAGAGCAATTGTTAGCCAACCTGCGCCTTGGCCTGTCGGTATTCCTTAGCGCCGACCCGGAAAGCGCCCGTTTGCTACTCAAGGAAAAACGCCGTTTTCGCGCCCAGGAACGGCGCCTGGCGCATGCCCACGTCAGCCGCTTGCAGCGTAAGGTGGTGCAAAGCATCGAAACCAGTTCGCTACACTTGGAGCTGATCGCCGACATGAAGCGGTTGAACTCTTTGTTCTGCAGCAGTGCCTATGTGGTACTGGGCGGCTCCGACACCGGCGGGCTGATGCTCGACAGCGTGCCGGACGAAGCCCGTCTGCCGTGAATGCCTACCTGAGGACCGAAGCTCGCCCATGCGTTGCCTGATGTTCGTTTGCCTGCTGATCTGCAGCCTGCCCTCATTGGCCCTCGACCGCTCGCGGGTTGAGGGCTACCTGCTGCCCAACGGCCTGCAGGTCATTCTGAAAAACGGCTACGAACGCGACCATGTGGCGATTCGCCTGGTGGTCGGGGTGGGCCTGGACGACTTCGATTGCGAACAGAAAGAGCTGCCGCATCTGCTTGAGCACCTGCTGTTCAGCGGCATCGACGAAACCGGCGAGGGCGGCCTGGAAGAGCGCCTGCAATCGCTCGGCGGCGAGTGGAATGCCTACACCAGCAGCGCCGACACCACGTTTGTCATCGAAGCCCCCGCACGCAACCAGCGCAAAGTGCTCGACCTGCTGCTGGCGGTAATCCGCGACACCCGTATCGATGCCAAAGCCCTGGCCACCGCCAAGCGCATCATCGAGCGCGAGGATGGCGGCCACTATGGGCACCTGCAGCGCTGGCTCGACCGCCAGGATATCGGCCACCCTGCCAGTGACCAGCTGGCGACCGAGCTGGGCCTGAAATGCCCCGAGCGCTCCAATATCGACGACATGACCCTGGAGCAGGTACAAGCCTTGCGTGACCGCTGGTACGCCGCCAACAACATGACCCTGATCATGGTCGGCGGCCTCGATCGCTTGCTGCCAGCCTACCTGGAACGCACCTTTGGCGAACTGCCAGCCACCGAGCCGGAGGAACGCCGCAACCTGGAAAGCATCACCCATCAGGCCGAGCAGCGCCGCGACCTGACCCGGGGCTGGTTGGGCGATAGCGTCAAGCTGCATTGGCTGTTCATCGAGCCGGTGCTGGACAACGACCACCAGGCCACGCTCGACCTGCTGTCACGTTACATGGACTCGGCGCTGTACGACCAGCTACGCCTGCGCAACGGGCTGTCCTACGGGCCATCGGTGCAGCGTGAAAGCTTTGGCGATACCGGCCTGCTCAGCCTCAATGCCGACCTGGAACGCGATGACATCGACAAGGCGGTGAAGGTGATGCAGGCATTGTTCGAGCACCTGCGCAAGGAAGGCCTCGACCCGGACACCTTCGCCCGCGTCAAGGACGCCAGCGTTGCCAAGGAAAGCTGGAGCACCCAGGGCAACAGCGCCTTGGCCGACTACTACTGGGGGGCACTGAACGACTACACCGACGGGCGCTTTGCCAACCCGGTGCGCAAGTTGCGGCAGGTTAGCCTGGAGCAGGCCAATGAGGCGCTGAAGGCGTTGCTGAAGGAAGAGGGTTACTTGCGTATCGAGAAGCCATTGCTCGGCTATGACGAGCTGTACGGGCTGGCCGCCTTGCTGATGGGCCTGGTCCTGGCGGCGGGTCTGCTGCGTTGGCGACGGCATGGCCCTGAACGGCCCAGTGGTGCTACACGACAGCGGTGAATCGGCGGTATCCTTTTGCCAGTACCGGCCCTTTCGCGGGTAAACCCGCTCCCACAGGATCACCACAACCTCAAAACCTGTGGAGACTCTGTGGGAGCGGGTTTACCCGCGAAGAGGCCGGCACAGCCACCTAATCCTCTCCTGTTGCAGACCCAATGCCCCAAATCCCCCATATCGTCCAACGCATCATCGAACTGCTCAAACGCTACCCCGGCATCATCGCGCTCTGTGGTTTCCTCTCTGGTATCGGCAGTTTCATCCTGGTCGACCGCCAGGCCGGCCTGGCCAGCTGGGTAGCTGTGCTCATGCTGGTCAGCTGGGTCTGGCTGATGCTGGAGAACACCCTGACCGGCCTCTTCGCCCGCACCTTCAATCGCGAAATCCCGCAGCCGCTGCTGCGCTACGCGACGCAGATGATCCACCAGGAAACGCTGTTCTTCGTGCTGCCATTCTTCTTCATCACCACCACCTGGAACAGCGGCCAGCTGGTGTTTACCGGTTTGCTCGGCGCCGCAGGCCTGATTTCGATCACCGACCCGCTGTACTACAAGTGGCTGGCGCCTCGGCGCTGGCTGTTCCTGGCGCTGCATACCCTGACATTGTTTGCCGCCCTGCTGACCGCGCTGCCGATCATCCTGCACCTGACCACCGCGCAAAGCTTCAAGCTGGCGCTGATCGCCGCCATGGCCCTGTCGTTCCCCAGCCTGGCCAGCAGCTTCCCGATCAACACCTGGCGGCGTGGCATCGCCCTGGTGCTGGTTACCCTGTCCGTGGGTGCCGGGGGCTGGCTGCTGCGTTCCTGGGTACCGCCGGCCACCCTGTGGATGACCGAAGTGGCGGTGAGCACCGAAGTGCTGAATCGCCAACCGGGCGACTCGCTGGACGAAATTGCTGCCAGCCGCATTCGCAACAGCGGCCTGTACGCCTACACCGCCATCAACGCACCACGCGGCCTGAACGAGCGGATTTACCACGTGTGGCAAAAAGATGGCAAAGAGGTCGACCGCATTGCCCTGGACATCCACGGCGGACGCAAGGAAGGCTACCGAGCCTGGACCCACAAGCAGAACTTCCCGCCAAACCCGGTGGGCAAATGGCAGGTGCGGGTGCTGACCGAGGATGGCCAGGTGATTGGCGTGCTGCGCTTCAAGGTGGTCGATGACGCACCGGCACAGTGATTGAAAGGGGGCCGCTTTGCGGCCTCCAAACCCAACAGACAGCACATAATCACCAAACAGCCCATGCCTGCTGCGCTATGATCAGCCCCTAAGCCTTAGCGCCGAGTCAATTGCATGGAGCCTATGACCCCCCCCAGCGCCACCCTGGACGCCAGCAGCCAACCGCCCTGCCTGCGCATAACCGGTGACTGGACCCTGGCGCACTACGCCAGCCTCAGGCGCGAGAGCGAGCAACTGCGCGCGCAATACCCTGCCGACACCGTCGCCGACCTCAGCCAGCTGGGCCGCCTGGACACTGCGGGCGCCTCGTTGCTGGCCGAACTGCTGGGTTCCGAGCGCCTGTCCCACTGCACCCAAGACCTGCCCGAAGCCAGCCGTGCGCTGGTCAAGAACGTTTACTGCTCGGTGCAGGACTACTGCATCCCGGTCAAGGAACCCGAGCGCAATGTGCTGATGTTGCTGCTGGAACGCATCGGCTGCGCCGTCGGCACGTTGTGGCAGGACAGCATGCAATTGCTGGGCTTTGTCGGCGTAATCCTCGAAACCTTGCTGCGTCGTGCCCTGCAACCACACCGCTGGCGCATTACCCCGGTTGTGGCCCACATCGAGCAGACCGGCCTGGACGCGGCTCCTATCGTCGCCTTGCTGACCTTCCTGGTGGGGGCGGTGGTGGCCTTTCTCGGCGCCACGGTGCTGGCCGACTTCGGTGCAACGGTCTTCACGGTCGACCTGGTGGCATTCTCGTTCCTGCGCGAGTTCGCCGTGCTGCTCACCGCCATCCTCATGGCCGGCCGCACCGCCAGCGCGTTCACCGCGCAGATCGGCTCGATGAAGGCCAACGAGGAAATCGACGCCATCCGCACCCTGGGCCTGAACCCGATGGAACTGCTGGTGGTTCCAAGGGTACTTGCACTGCTGATCTCACTGCCACTGCTCACCTTCGTCGCGATGATTTGCGGCATTGTCGGTGGCGCAGTGGTATGCGCCCTGACGCTGGATATCTCACCGGCCATGTTCCTGTCACTGCTGCAAAGCGACATCGGCGTGCAGCACTTCCTGGTGGGCCTGGCCAAGGCGCCGTTCTTCGCCTTCCTTATTGCGGCCATCGGCTGCCTGGAAGGCTTCAAGGTCAGTGGCAGCGCCGAGTCGGTAGGCGCGCATACAACATCGGCAGTGGTGCAGTCGATTTTCGTGGTCATCGTGCTGGACGCGGTGGCTGCCCTGTTCTTCATGGAGATGGGCTGGTGAGTGGCCAGGAAACCGTTATCGAGGCGCGCGGCATCTGCAACCGCTTCGGCCGCCAGGGGGTGCATGAAAACCTCGACCTGGACCTGTACCGCGGCGAAATCCTCGCCGTGGTAGGCGGTTCGGGCAGTGGCAAGTCGGTGCTGCTGCGCAGCATCATTGGCCTGCGCCGGCCCAATGAAGGGCAGATCAAGGTGTTTGGCCAGGACCTCGCCGGCCTGCGTGAAGAGGAACGCTCTCTGGTCGAGCGGCGCTTTGGCGTGTTGTTCCAGAAGGGCGCACTGTTCTCTTCGCTGACCGTTACCGAGAACGTGGCCTTGCCGCTGATCGAGCACGCCGGGCTGTCCCGCGCCGACGCCGAACACCTGGCCGGCGTGAAGCTGGCCCTGGCCGGGCTGCCGATATCCGCCGCCGACAAGTACCCGTCTTCGTTATCGGGAGGCATGATCAAACGTGCCGCGCTGGCCCGAGCCCTGGCACTGGACCCTGACATCCTGTTCCTCGATGAACCCACCGCAGGCCTGGACCCGATCGGCGCTGCCGCGTTCGACCAGCTGATCCTTACCCTGCGCGATGCCCTTGGCCTGTCGGTGTTCCTCATCACGCACGACCTCGACACCCTGTACACCATCACCGACCGCATCGCGGTGCTGTCACAAAAGAAGGTTTTGGTGGCCGGCCCGCTGGCTGAAGTCGAGCAGACCAACGACGCCTGGATTCAAGAATACTTTCATGGCCCCCGCGGGCGTGCAGCCGAGCAGGCCGCCACCCGTGCCGGGCAGGAGCGCTGAGCAATGGAAACCCGAGCCCATCACGTACTAATCGGCCTGGTCACCGTCCTGGTGGTAGCCGGCGCCATGTTGTTTGGCCTGTGGCTGACCAAGTCCAGTGTCGACGACGCGTTCAAGGACTACGAAGTGGTGTTCAACGAGGCCGTTTCCGGCCTGTCCCGTGGCAGCCCGGTGCAGTACAACGGCATCAAGGTGGGCGATGTGTCCACCTTGCGCCTGGACCCGAAAGACCCGCGCCGGGTACTGGCCCGCGTTCGCCTGAGCGGGGATACCCCGGTGAAGGAAGACACCCAGGCCAAGCTGACCCTGGCCGGCGTGACCGGCAACGCGTTCATCCAGCTCAGTGGCGGTACGCCACAGAGCCCCGAGCTGAAGGGCAAGGACGGCAAGCTGCCGGTCATCATCGCCTCGCCGTCGCCCATCTCGCGCCTGCTCAATGACAGCAGCGACCTGGTCACCAACATCAACATGCTGTTGCACAACGCCAACCAGATGTTCTCCGAAGACAATATCGGCCACCTCAGCAGCACCTTGGCCAACCTCGACAAGACCACCGGTGCCTTCGCCGGCCAGCACGGCAGCATCGCCGAGGCCATCGAGCAACTGGTGCAGGTGGGCAAGCAGGCCAGCGCCACCCTGGCCGAAACGCAGGCGCTGATGCGCAATGCCAACGGCCTGCTGGGCAGCGAAGGCAAACAGGCGATCGGCAGCGCCGAGCAGGCCATGCAGTCGCTGGCCGAAAGCACTGCCACCATCAACAATCTGCTGAAAAACAACAGCGAGGCTATCGGCGACGGCGCCCAGGGCCTGAACCAGCTCACCCCTGCCATTCGCGAACTGCGCGAAACCCTTAACGCACTCAAAGGTATTTCCCGGCAACTGGAGGCCGACCCCAGCGGCTACCTGCTCGGCCGCGACAACAACAAGGAGTTCCAGCCATGAAACCGTCGCTGCGCCTGCTGGCCCTGGCGGCCGCGCTGAGCCTGGCCAGTGCCTGCTCGATCCTGCCCAAGAGCGAACCCGTCGACCTCTATCGCTTGCCGGTTAACCAGCCCAGCCGCACGGCAGCGCCGCTGGACTGGTCATTGCGGCTGAACAAGCCGCTGGCCAGTGAGGTGCTGGCCGGCCCGCGCATTGCCGTGATTCCACAGGGCGATGTGGTCAGCAGCTACAAAGGTGCGCGCTGGAGCGATGCGGCCCCGGTGCTGCTGCGCAACCGCTTGCTCGATGGTTTCCAGCGTGATGGCCAGGTACAGCGCCTGAGCGCCGACGACAGCAACCTGCAGGCCGACTACGAGCTGGCTGGCGAGCTGCAGGCATTCCAGAGTGAGTACCGCCCGGGCGGCGCGGTGGAGGTGGTGATTCGCTATGACGCTCGGCTGGTTCAGGGCCGCAACCAGCGTATCCTCGCCAGCAAGCGTTTCGAGATCCGCCAGCCGCTGGCCGACAAGCAGGTGTCAGCGGTGGTCGCCGGTTTCGGCCAGGCCAGCGACCAGCTGGTGGGGCAGATTGTGACCTGGACCGTCGACCAGGCCAGCCAGGCACAACGCAAGGTTCAGGCGAAGAACCAGTAGCAGACGAAGATCGCAGCGACCACGCCTGAGAACTCGGCCAGCAGTGCGCAACCGACCGCGTGGCGCACGCGCTGGATACCCACCGCGCCAAAGTACACGGCCAGCACGTAGAAGGTCGTTTCAGTACTGCCCTGGATGGTCGCCGCCACCAGGGCCGGGAAGCTGTCTACACCCTGCGTCTGCATGGTCTCGATCAGCATGGCCCGCGCTGCGCTGCCAGAGAACGGCTTGACCAGGGCTGTGGGCAGGCCCTCGACGAAGCGGGTGTCCAGGCCCAGCCAGTTCACCGCATGGCGGATACCGTCCAGGGCCAGCTCCAAGGCGCCTGAAGCACGCAGTACACCCACCGCCACCAGCATCGCCACCAGGTAGGGCAGCAGGTTCTTGGCCACATCGAAGCCTTCCTTGGCCCCTTCGACAAAGGCTTCATACACCTTCACCCGCTTCAGTGCGCCAATCACCAGGAACAGCATGATCACGCCAAACAGTGTGAGGTTGCCCAGGACCGACGACAGGCTGGCCAGCGCGGCGGCCGACAGGGTGCCGAGAAACGCCATGAAGCCTCCCAGCAGCAACGCGCCGGGAATGAAGTAGGCGAGCACCACCGGGTCCCACAGGCGCAGGCGCTGCATCACCGCCACCGACAGCAGGCCGACCAGGGTCGAGACACTGGTGGCCAGCAGGATGGGCAGGAACACCATGGTCGGGTCTGGCGCGCCTTGCTGGGCCCGGTACATGAAGATGGTCACCGGCAGCAGCGTCAGCGACGAGGCGTTGAGCACCAGAAACAGGATCTGCGCGTTGCTGGCTGTGGTGCTACTGGGGTTGAGCTCCTGCAGCGCGCGCATGGCCTTCAGGCCAATCGGCGTAGCGGCATTGTCCAGCCCCAGGCCGTTGGCCGCGAAGTTCATGGTGATCAGGCCCAGGGCAGGGTGGCCGGGCGGCACTTCCGGCATCAGGCGGGCGAACAGCGGGCCTAGCATTTTGGCCAGCCATTCGACGATACCGGCCTTTTCGGCGATCTTGAGAAAGCCCAGCCACAGGGTCAGTGTGCCGAACAGCAGCACCATCACCTCGACCGACAGCTTGGCCATGGCGAAGATGCTTTCGACCATTGCCGCGAAGATCCCGGCATTACCACCCACCAGCCATTGGGCCAGGGCGGACACTGCCGCCACCAGGAAAAAGCCAAGCCAAAGGCCGTTGAGCATCCGCGTATTCCCCCTGAAAAATGCCCGAATGATAGCGGAAGTTGCCTGGACCGGCCTCATTGCCGGCGATGAGGCCGGTGCAGGTGCCCGCGATCCTTACAGACAGCAAAAAGCCCCGACAAGTCGGGGCTCTTCGTCATACAGCTATCAGGCTTAGCGCTTGGCGGCTTCGCCAACCACTGCGGCTTCCTGCTTGTTGGCCATCAGCGAGGCGTAGTACTTCTCGCCCTTGGCGGCATCGTACATGCCTTCCCAACGCGCGATGACCAGTGCTGCCAGGGCGTTGCCTACAACGTTCAGCGCGGTACGGGCCATGTCCATGATGCGGTCGACACCGGCGATGAAGGCCAGGCCTTCCAGCGGGATACCCACGCTGCCCAGGGTGGCCAGCAGCACCACGAACGATACGCCCGGCACACCAGCGATGCCTTTGGAGGTGACCATCAGGGTCAGCACCAGCAGCAGCTGCTGGCTCCACGACAGGTCGATACCGTAGAGCTGGGCGATGAAGATGGCCGCGATGCTCTGGTACAGGGTCGAACCGTCGAGGTTGAAGGAGTAGCCGGTCGGTACCACGAACGAGCAGATCGACTTCGGCGCACCATACTTCTCCATCTTCTCGATCACGCGCGGCAGCACGGTTTCGGAGCTGGAGGTGGAGTAGGCCAGAATCAGCTCATCTTTCATGATGCGCATGATCTTGATCACCGAGAAGCCGAACACGCGGGCAACCAGGCCCAGCACCATGAAGGCGAAGAAGGCGATGGCGAAGTACACCAGCAGTACCAGCTTGGCCAGTGGCAGCAGCGAGCTGAAGCCGAAGTTGGCCACGGTCACGGCGATCAGGGCGAACACGCCGATCGGGGCGTAGTTCATGATCATGTGGGTGACCTTGAACATGGTTTCCGATACGGCCTGGAAGGTGCGTACCAGTGGGTCGCGCAGCTCGGCCTGCAGGCTCGACAGCCCCAGGCCGAACATGACCGAGAAGAAGATGATCGGCAGCATTTCGCCACGCATCAGCGCTGCGAAGATGTTCGACGGAATGAGGTTCAGCAGGGTCTCGATGAACGCGTGCTCATGCTGCACCTCGGCCGCAGTGGCCTGGTACTTGGAGATGTCCACGGTACCCAGGGTGCTCATGTCGATGCCGGCGCCCGGGTGGAACAGGTTGGCCAACACCAGGCCCACGACGATGGCGATGGTGGTCACCACTTCGAAGTAGATGATGGTCTTAAGGCCGATGCTGCCGAGTTTCTTCGCATCGCCAACCCCGGCGATACCCACGATCAACGACGAAATCACGATCGGGACGACGATCATCTTGATCAGGCGAATGAAGATGTCACCGGCGGGCTGGAGGACGTTGCTGATCCACCATGCCTTTTCTGCACTGAAATGATTCAGTAGCGCGCCGATTGCAACGCCCAGGACCAGACCGATGACGATCTGCCAGGCGAGGCTAAGTTTTGCCTTCTTCATGTCTTTACCCTTTGTTCTAGTGGTCATGGCACCCGACGAAAACACGCGTAACAGAGCCATTGGCAAGGCCTCTGGCTTCAAGCGCACCCGTCTGGCGACTTCATGTAAGGACACCGCAGGCGAGCGACAGGGCGCTCTGACCAGCGAAAAAGGCGGCAACTATTGCGATGGGAAAGGGGGAAATCTAATGCCGGAAGCGCATGCCCCATACCGATTATGCATAATATTTCATGCCAAAACAGAGGGTTCGCAAGTGCTTGATTTATAACGTTCGGAATCCCGAACAAGACCAAACCGCCATATTTCGGCAGATTTGACGGTACACAAAGGGCATGAAAGATGGCTTGTTCGACAATCCGAATGGCCGAAATGCCACTTGAAGAAGGACCCGCAAGGCCGAAAAAAATTTGATGTACGGTCGAGACAAAATGTGTCTCAGGGATGAAATCGCGCAAGGAAGAGGGCGATTCCTACATGGCTCCTCGGAAGTCAGGTCTGGTCAGGTATCCCTGTGACACCGCCGACCTGATACTTCCGATTCCGCCTTTCCTGACCCGGCCCATCGCTGGAGGCACTCCCTGTACCCCTAGGCCACTCCGATCCTGCAACAATCAGAACAGCCCGGCCCCTTGGTCATGTGCTGCCCCTCCTCGGGGCGGCGCATCATAGAAGGCTGAAATATAGAAAGGTTCAGCTTCTATTACGTGACAGTCGATGACCTTTCATCCTTACCGGCAATAAATGCTCAGTACCAGTTCGGGTCACGCTTTAGCTGCTCCTGCAGCATTGCCTTCATGCCGTCGTCAGGGTCGCCCAGCCAGCGATATTGCGCATGGCGTGTAGGCGACTTGTCGCTCGGCAAGCCTTCGGGTACCTCCACGAGCATCCCGTAGGCATCCTCCTTGTCCCAGCTGAACGCAACGATCAGCCGCTTGTACGTGCAGTTGTCCTGCGCCTCGCACAACGGGCCGACCAGGTACTTGTCACCATCTTCGGTAGTGGCGGACATCTGGTGCTGGGCACTGCCGGTGAGATTAACCACCCAATCGGGCAGGCGTTCCTCGCCTTTGATCGTGTCCTGCCAGGTTTCCCGGTACTCCGGGTCCGAGCCGAGCAACTGGTCGACCCGGACCTGGCCGTCATTGGCCGCCATCGCCGCCGCACTGCCGCCCAACAACAGGGCGGCAGCCAGGGCTGTACAAAGCTTCCTGCCCATCTTCAACCTCGTCCACGTCCAAAGAAGAAGGAGGCTACGAACAACACTAGGAAGACAATGAACAGGATCTTCGCGATACCCGTTGCAGCGCCCGCGATACCACCGAAGCCCAGTACGGCAGCGACAATGGCGATGATGAGGAAAGTGATAGCCCAGCTCAGCATGGTGGTTCTCCTTTCTTTTTCAGAATCGGTGCGGCCGGCAGGTCAGAAGACCCAACGGTCCTGGGGTACGACATTTTCCAGGGTGGCCGGTGAGGCAGAGGCCTGGCCGGCCGGCAATGGGTCAGCTGCCTTGACCAGGGTATTGGCACGGGTTGCCTGAATCTGCGTCAACAGCGCAGTCTGCGCGGCCACTTGCTCAGCCAAGCGCGCGGTCTGCCAGCTGTAATAGAAGAGGCCAGCGGCCAAGGTCAGCAGCAGCGCCATGCCGACAGACAACATCTGGCGCAGGGGCAGGGCGACGTTCTGCGAGCGGTTGACGGATTGGCGGTTCATGCCGGCTCCTCCTGCTGTAATTGTTGTTCAAACCTGAACAGGTAATTGCAGCCTGCATGCCAGCCTTTGGATTTTAAAAAATACCTTTAAAATCAATAAGTTAGTAGTTACATAACCGTTCGACAGGGACGTATCCTGCACGATGCCGCCTGTATGGTCGTGCGAATTGCACGATCGGCCCTGGAAGTCAGCATCACGGGCGGAACAAAGCGAGAGGCCGTTTTTTGTAGGCAAAAACAAAAAACCTCCGCAACCAATGTGCCATCCCGTGCCTCTAAGCAAATCATCGGGTTAACGCAGCTTCCACGCGTCAATCGGCCATTGGCTAGCATGCAGAGGACAGAATCCTTCAGAATCGACCATGCAACTTGCCCGATTTTTCCCACACTAAATGAAGATCTATCCCTAAGGAGCGTAGGAAATGGAATCAGCCCAGGACAACCAAGGCCGCATTCTGCTGGTGGATGACGAGTCCGCGATCCTGCGCACCTTCCGCTACTGCCTGGAAGACGAAGGCTACAGCGTGGCCACAGCCAACAGCGCCGCCCAGGCCGAAACGCTGTTGCAGCGCCAGGTGTTCGACCTTTGCTTCCTGGATTTGCGCCTGGGCGAGGACAACGGCCTGGACGTACTGGCGCAGATGCGCATTCAGGCACCCTGGATGCGCGTGGTGATCGTGACCGCGCATTCGGCAATCGATACAGCGGTGGATGCCATCCAGGCCGGCGCCGCCGACTACCTGGTCAAGCCATGCAGCCCCGATCAGTTGCGCCTGGCCACCGCCAAGCAGCTGGAAGTGCGCCAGCTTTCAGCACGCCTGGAGGCCCTGGAAGGCGAAATGCGCAAACCCAAGGACGGCCTGGACTCGCACAGCCCGGCCATGATGGCGGTGCTGGAAACTGCCCGCCAGGTCGCCACCACCGATGCCAACATCCTCATTCTTGGCGAGTCCGGTACGGGTAAAGGCGAGTTGGCCCGGGCCATCCATGGCTGGAGCAAACGTGCCCGCAAAGCCTGCGTGACCATCAACTGCCCGTCGCTGAACGCCGAGCTGATGGAAAGCGAACTGTTCGGCCACACCCGCGGCGCCTTTACCGGTGCCAGCGAAAGCACGTTGGGGCGGGTCAGCCAGGCTGATGGGGGTACGTTGTTCCTCGACGAGATCGGCGACTTCCCGCTGACCCTGCAACCCAAGTTGCTGCGGTTCATTCAGGACAAGGAATACGAGCGCGTGGGCGACCCCGTGACACGGCGTGCAGATGTGCGCATCCTGGCCGCCACCAACCTAAACCTCGAAGAAATGGTGCGCGAAAGCCGCTTCCGCGAAGACCTGCTATACCGCCTGAACGTCATCACTCTGCACCTGCCGCCCCTGCGCGAGCGCAGTGAAGACATCCTGACCCTGGCCGACCGTTTCCTTGCCCGCTTCGTCAAGGAATACTCCCGCCCCGCCCGGGGCTTCAGCGACGAAGCGCGCACCGCCCTGCTCAACTACCGCTGGCCCGGCAACATTCGCGAACTGCGTAACGTAGTAGAGCGGGCCAGTATCATCTGCCCGCAGGAGCGCGTGGAAATCAGCCACCTCGGGATGGGCGAACAGCCGGCTGGCAACGCCCCGCGCGTGGGTGCCGCGCTAAGCCTGGACGAGCTGGAGCGCGCCCACATCGGCGCGGTGCTGGCTGCCAGCGACACCCTCGACCAGGCCGCCAAAACCTTGGGCATCGACGCCTCCACCCTGTACCGCAAGCGCAAGCAGTACAACCTATGAAGGGGCCGCCCATGAAGCTGCGCACGCGGCTTTTCTTGAGTATCTCGGCACTGGTCACGGTGGCCTTGCTCGGGCTGCTGCTGGGCCTGGTCAGCGTGCTGCAGATGGCAACCGTGCAACAGCAGCTGGTGCGTGACACCACCCACGCCCTAGAAGTGGGGCTGAAGTTGCGGCAGAACCTTGGCGAACAGTTGACCCTGATCCTTGATGAAGACACGGCCCCGGAAAACCTGCGGCTGCTGCAAGAAAATTTCCAGGCCTTGCTGAACCAGGGCCTGGAACAAGGCGGAGAGCGCACTGGCTTCAGCAAGGCCGGCAGTAACTACCAGGCGTTCCTGCAAGCCTACCGTGACAGCCCCGCGCCCGCGCGTAGCATGGGTGTCGACCAACCCTTGGGGGCCGCCTTCAACCAGGTGCGTACCGACCTGATCGATTCCCACAAGCAGACGCTGGACCTCATCACCCGCAGCGAGGAATACAGCCGTGACCGCGCCCTGCTGGTCAGCGGCGTGCTTGGCCTGACGGGCCTGGTGGTGCTGGTGCTGGGCTTCATTACTGCACACAACATCGCCCGACGTTTTGGCCAACCGATCGAAGCCTTGGCCAAAGCAGCCGACCAGCTGGGCAAGGGCAACTTTGACGTCACCCTGCCAGTCACCCAGGCCACCGAGCTGAACCAGCTGACCCGCCGCTTTGGCCTCATGGCCGATGCCTTGCGCAAGCACCAGGCCACCAACGTCGACGAATTGCTGGCCGGGCAGCAGCGCCTGCAGGCCGTGCTCGACAGCATCGACGATGGCCTGCTGATCATCGACCGCCAAGGTCGCCTGGAACACCTCAACCCGGTAGCGCAGCGCCAGCTCGGCTGGAATGATAGCCGCGTGGGCAGCAGCCTGGCCGAAGCCCTGCGGCGGCCGGAGCTGGAGCAGCAGCTGCGTCAGGTGCTGCGCGGTGGCAGTTTGGACCGCCCGCCGGAAGACCTGACCATGGAGGTGGATGAAGAAACGCGCCTGCTGACTTACAGCCTGACCCCGGTGAGCCATCCGCAAGGGCCGATCCTTGGCGCGGTGATGGTGCTGCACGATGTGACCGAGCAACGGGCCTTCGAACGCGTGCGCAGTGAGTTCGTGCTACGCGCGTCCCACGAACTGCGCACCCCGGTAACCGGCATGCACATGGCCTTCGGGCTGTTGCGCGAGCGGGTCAAGTTTCCGCCTGAGGCACGCGAGAATGACTTGCTGGACACCATCGGCGAAGAAATGCAGCGGCTTACCCAGCTGATCAACGACCTGCTCAACTTCTCTCGTTACCAGAGCGGGCTGCAGAAACTCGACCTGGCCCCCTGTGCCATCGACGAATTGCTGGAGCGCGCACAACTGCGTTTTGCCGAACAGGCAGCAAACAAGCAGGTTGAACTGATTAAGGCACTCGAACCACCGCTCCCACGTATTCAGGCCGACGTTGCGCAACTTGATCGGGTGCTGGACAACCTGCTGCACAACGCCATCCGCCATACCGCCAACGGCGGGCGTATCCGCCTGCATGCGCGGCGGCATGCGGAGCGGGTGATCATCAGCGTCGAAGACACAGGCGAAGGGATTGCCTATGGGCAGCAGGGTCGCATTTTCGAACCGTTTGTGCAGGTAGGGCGCAAGAAGGGCGGTGCAGGGCTAGGATTGGCGCTGTGCAAGGAAATCGTGCAACTGCATGGTGGGCGCATGGGGGTGTTTTCCCGGCCGGGGCAGGGGACACAGTTCTACATGGCGCTGCCAGTTTGAGTATCGCCTGTACAGGCCTCATCGCCGGCGATGTGGCCGGGGCAGGATCACTCAGTGCTCCACCCGCCGGGGCAGCTGCCCCCGGGTTACCAGCTCGGCAAACTGCCGGGCGTTTAGCGGTCGGGCAAACAGCCAGCCCTGGCCGTAATTGACCCCTTCACTGTTCAGCAACACCGCCTGGTCCTCGCATTCGATGCCTTCGGCAATCACCCGCAGGTGCAGGTCATGCGCCATGCGGATGATGTGCGGGGCAACGCCGCTGCTAGCGGCATCATGGCCCAGCGCATCGATGAAGGCCTTGTCGATCTTCAGGCAGTCCACCGGCAGGGTTTGCAGATAGGCCAGGCTGCAATAGCCGGTACCGAAGTCGTCGATCAGCACCTGATGCCCCACGGCGCGCAGCGCCTGCAGGTTGTCACGAGCCACCACCACGTCGATCAAACCGCGCTCGGTCACCTCGAACGCAATCTGGCTAGCGGCCACCCGGTGCAGGGCCAGCAGGCGTGCCGCCACCCGGCCAATACGCGGCACCATCACATCGCAGGCGGCGAGGTTCACCGATATGTACAGTTTGGGGTGCGAGCGCAGAAGCTGCCCCAGCTGTTCAAGGACGCGCTGCAGAACAAAGTCAGTGATCTGGCGTATCTGCCCGGTATTTTCCGCCAACGGGATAAACAGGTCCGGGCTGGTCAGCGTGCCATCCGGGCGGCGCCAGCGCACCAGGGCCTCGGCGCCTACACAGCGCCGTGTGTCGAGCTCGAAGATCGGCTGGTAGAGCACCTGCAGCTCTCCACGGCGCAAGGCATTCTGCAACTCCGAGCTCATCGACCGCCGTTGCAGGATCAACTGCAGCACCAGCCAGCCGATGCAGCAGGCAGCCAACACGCTGCCAGGGAACAGCAGCCAGAGCATGCCATTCATTCTCAGCGGAAGGCTGGCCCGTGGGGCAATCAGCACCAGTTGGTAATCCGGCGACTTGGTGGGCATGCGGTAGATTAGCCGGTCACTGAGTTGGAGCAATGACTTGTGGCTGGTCGACCAGGCCGAGGGCGGCGGCCACACCTGTGGCGGGCCGAGCACGGGTATGGCCCGGGCACCGTTGTCCAGCACCACCACCAGGCTGCCGCCCGGTGGCAGGTCGACCACGTCGGTCAGGTGCCCACGCGAGGTGGAGACCACGAATTTGCCCCGGCCCAGCATCAACGCAGCCAGGTTCTCGTTCGGCTCGGTCGTGGTGTTCAACCAGTAGCTGTAGGTCGGCCCCTGGATGTCGGGTGCCCGCAAAGGCTCGAATGCCCGCTCATCGCCACGGTTGGAGCAGGCGACGTCACCATCCACATAGGCCGCTTCATAAATGAACCGCGAACTCAGGCCAACCTGCTGCAACGCCGCCAACATCGCCGGGCTGCAGCCACGCAAGGGCTGAGCCTGCAGCAGGTCGACCCCTTCGCGCAGCTGGCCGAAAACCTGCTCGAGGCGGTCGAGAAAACGCTCGCCCTGGGCGTTCATCTGTTCGCTCTCGCTTTGCTTCATCTGCTGCAGGGCAATGCCGATGCTGGCAGTGAGCAAAAGTGCTGCGCTGGCCAATGCTGCCAAGGTGGCCAGCATCCAGGGACGGTAAAAAAATTGGCGCAGCGTAGAAATGAGAGCTGACATCGAAGGCATCCAGTTGATTACCAAGGTATAGCAACTGGATCAAAAATCATCCTCGCCGTTTAGCGCCTCGCTGCAGGCTCAACGCATCCGGTTGAGCACCTGCAGCATCGCCGCCGTCTGCGCATCGGGCATGCCGTCGAAACGCTGCGGACGGAAGCGCATCTGGAACGCAGCAATCACGTGGCGGGTGGCGACATCCAGCACCCCGGTCTGCTCGACTTGATAGCCAAACCGCGCCAGTTCCTGCTGGTACCAGCCAACGCTTGGCGGGTTGACGCTGAAGTAGGCCTGTTGGCGTGCCACGGCATTGGCATCAGGCCAGATACCCAGCCCGGCATCGGCCAGGCGCTTCCACGGGAACAGCGGGCCCGGGTCCAGCTTGCGTGATGGTGCGATATCACTGTGGCCAATGATGTGCCGAGGCTCGATGTTGTTACGTTTGACGATGTCCTTGAGCAGCGCGATCAGCGACTGGACCTGCGCTTCGCTGTAAGGGTGCCAGACCCGGCCATTCGGCGTGTCGGTGAAGCCCGGGTTGACGATCTCGATCCCGATGGACGACGAGTTCAGCCAGGTGCGCCCCTGCCACTGGCTGTCGCCGGCATGCCAGGCACGACGGTTTTCATCCACCAGTTGATACACCGTGGCCGGGCCGTCGCCGATCAGGTAATGGCTGCTCACCTCACCCTGGGTAAGCAACGCCAGGGAGCGCTCCAGGGATGCATTGGTGTAATGCAGTACAACGAACTGGATGCGGTTATCCTGGTTGGCCGAGGGGTGGCTGCGGTCGATGCGCAACCCCGTCGAACATCCGGCAACAGACAACAGCAAAAAGGAAATCAGCGTTATTTTAAGCGTGGAAAGCACGTCAATGGCCTCAGTTAATGAGCGCTACAGTATAACGTGCTCCCCATGGCCGCGCTTATCGTGAGTCAGTGTCAGCAAACGCTAGCTCTGCTCGACGCGGTTACGTCCCAGCGCCTTGGCCCGGTACAGCGCCGCATCGGCGCGTTTGAGCACCTGGTCGCCACGCTCGCCAGAGCGAAACGCCCCCAGGCCGATCGAAGTGGTGATCACCACCCGCTCACCCTTGAAGTGGAACGGGCAGGCCTCCACGGTGGCGCGCAGTACTTCCGCCATTTGGGCCGCTGCCGCGGGTGACGTCTGCGGCAGCAACAGGACAAACTCCTCGCCCCCGAAACGGGCAATGAAGTCACGACCACGCAGGCGTTTGCTCAGCTGGTCAGCGACAATCTTGAGTACCTTGTCCCCGGCCAGGTGCCCATAGCTATCGTTTATGCGCTTGAAGTGGTCCAGGTCGAGAATCGCCATGGCCAGATGGCCGCCGGCCTCTTGCCATTCAAGTATTTCGCGTTCTACCCGCTCGCTCCAGGCCGCACGATTGGGCAAGCCGGTGAGCGGGTCGAGCAGGGCTTTCTGCCGTTGCTCTTCCAGGTGTTCACGGTAACCGAGCGCTTCATGCTCCATGTTCGCCACCCGCTCCGACAAGCCTTGCAGGCGGCCTGCCAGCTCCTGCTCGCGGCGATCACGCTCAAGCTTGTGCTCGTCCATGGTGACCAACAGGCCTTCCAGCCGGTTTTCCAGGATGTGCTTGAGGCTGTCCACATCGGCGGCGCCTTGCACACTGCTTTGCAAGCCGTCGACGTGCTCGCGCAGCTGGGTATCCAGTTCACGGGCAGCACTGCTGTTGTCGGCATGGCCGGCGCTGGCCTCCTGCAGGTGGCTCTGGAAGCCTTCCAGGCGTTCGTTGAGCTGTTGCAGGTAGGTTTCGAATTCGTGCTGGCCGCTGTCGGTTATTGCCAGCATCAGCACAGCCAGGTCATCCAGCACCGGGATCAGCTCGTACCAGTTCAGGCCACGGGCAACCCGCTCGCGCATTTCCAGCGCCTGGGCCTTGTGCCGCTCGGGCAGGCTGAGGTCATCAAGCAGCCCGATCAGGGTCTGCTCGATGTGGGAGGCAACCTGGCTGTAGGGGGGTTCGACGGCATAGGGCAGGGCATAAGGGCCGTCTTCGCCGAACGTCTCTTCGAGCGTGGGTGTCGATTGTGCTGCTGCCACGGGTTCGCTGGCGGTCGCGTCGGGCTCCGACACGTTTTCCTGCAGCGGTTGCTGGGCGGCGGGTGTTTCAGCCGTTTCGATCAGCGCTGGGCCCTGTAGCTCCGGCTCGGGTTCGACCGCTGCGCTCGCTTCAGGGACAAGGGCCGGCAACGGTTGCAGCGCATCCATATCGTCGGGCTGCGGGGCTTCGAGAGGGGGCTGCGCAACCTGAGGCGGCGCTTCGGCAGCAGGCACTGGCACCGGCTCAGGTATTGGCTCGCCTTGCGGGTCATCCTCGCGGCTACCGAACAAGCGCTGCAAGAAACCGGGCCGGGCCTCATCCTCCGGCTTACCAAGCGCCGACAGGGCGCGGCCCTGCAAGCCACTCAACTCGCCCAGCAGCGGCGGCAGATCGCGGGACTGGGCAACGCCACCCTCGAGCTTCTTCGCCAGTTTTTTCAGCGCACGCGAGATATCGCTGGGCAACGACAGGCCTTGCAATTGGCCAACCAGCGCGGCGAGCGCATCACTGACCTGGTTCATGCGGGTTTCACGGCGCTGTTCGGAGTCCAGCACCGCCTTTTCAAGGCGCGGGATCAAACCGGCGAGGCCGGCGTCCATGTTGTCACTGCGGATGACTTCGCGCATTTCCTTCATGCACGCGTCCACCACCTTGTCACTGCCTTCTGCAGCCAGGCTGCTGCGCACCAGGCCACGACGAAGCAGGTCGAGACGGGCGTCCCACCGGCGTTCGAGCTTTTCTTGCTGCTCGATGCTTTTAAGGTATTTTTCTTTCCAGCGCTCAGCGTCTTCAGTCATGCCCGGGTCCGCAAACGGTGATGGCAATTAGCTCAAGACCGGCAGCGTATCCACAGTCAATGCATCAGGCAATCGAATCTCGACTGCAACGGGAAGGTGGTCGGAAATTGGCCGTGCCAGCACCTCGACACGCTCCAGCGTGAGGCTTGGGCTGAGCAGGATATGGTCCAGGCAACGCTGTGGTCGCCAGCTGGGGAAGGTGGCCTCGACTTGCGGGGCAATCAGGCCCAGGTCGCGCAGCGGCGAGTGTTCCAGCAGGTCGGTGGCATGGGTGTTCATGTCGCCCATCAGCACCTGATGACGATAACCACCAATCAGCTCGCGGATATAACCCAGTTGCAGGGCTCGCGTCTTGGCGCCGAGCGCCAGGTGCATCATCACCACGACCAGCGCATCTTCGCCTTCGCCAAAGCGCACAAGAATCGCCCCGCGACCGGCCGGGCCAGGCAACGGGTGGTCTTCGAGCACCTGCGGCTTCAGGCGGCTGAGGACGCCATTGCTGTGCTGGGCGAGACGCCCGAGGTTGCGGTTGAGCTGCTGGTACCAGTAGGGAAAGGCCCCCAATTGCGCCAGGTGCTCGACCTGGTTGATGTAACCCGAGCGCAGGCTGCCACCGTCGGCTTCCTGCAAGGCCACCAGGTCGAAGTCGCCCAGCAGTTCGCCGATTTTCTGCAGGTTGCCGGCCCGACCATTGTGCGGCAGCAAGTGCTGCCAGCTGCGGGTCAGGTAATGCCGGTAGCGCTCGGTGCTGATGCCGACCTGAATATTGAAACTGAGCAGCCGCAGCCGACCATCCTCGGGCAGGCCAGAAGCCTGCAAGTGATGCTCGTTGACCTGCGGCTGGTGCAGGCCAATGCCACGCGTGGCTCGGAAGCGGGGCATGGGTTACGCCGCTTACTTAGCGGCGCGCTCCTTGGCGATCAGTTGGTCGGCAACGTTCAGCACGCCTTCCGGCCCGCCAGCGGTGCCCAGGTCGAAGCGGTACTTGCCGTTGACCACCATGCTCGGTACGCCGGTGATTTCGTACTTTTTCGCCAGTTCTTTGGCCTGGTTGACCTGGCCCTTGATGGCGAACGAGTTGAAGGTGGCGAGGAACTTGTCCTTGTCCACGCCTTGGGTGGCGAGGAAGTCGGCCATGTCGTTAGGGTCGGTCAGGCGCTTGCGCTGGTTCTGGATGGCATCGAACACTGCCGCGTGAACATTGTGCTCGACGCCCATGGCTTCGAGGGTGAGGAACATCTGGCCGTGTGCGTCCCATGGGCCGCCGAACATGGCCGGTACGCGCTTGAAGTTGACGTCCTTGGGCAGTTTTTCGACCCATGGATTGATGACCGGCTCGAAGTGGTAGCAATGTGGGCAGCCGTACCAGAACAGCTCGACCACTTCGACTTTGCCAGGCACGGAAACCGGAACAGGGTTGCTCAGCTCGATGTATTCCTTGCCGGCGACAGGCTCGGCGGCCTGGACGGCTGTCATACCGAACACGCTGGCGGCGACCAGCGCAGCGCTGAGAATCAGTTTACGCATGCTTTACTCCTGAGCAGTCATGGGTCGCCACGACGCGACCTGCAATAGGACAGGCCGGGAAGGGCTCGAGTTCTGTAGTGTAACGGCTGCGGACTGAAAAAAGGGCGGCCCGGCCGCCCTTTCATCATTGGCCTACAACATTAACTGAAAGTTAATGCAGGCCCTGGATGTAGCTGGCCAACGCTTCGATGTCGTGGTTGCTCAGCTTGCCGGCGATGGTGCGCATGGTCATCGCATCGCCATCGTTGGTGCGGTTGCCTTCGCGGAAGTCCGTGAGCTGCTTGGTCACGTACTGCGAATGCTGCCCGCCCAGGTGCGGGAAGCCAGCCAGGGCGATGCCCGCGCCATTCGGCGAGTGACAGCCTGTGCAGGCCGGCATTCCTTTTTCCAGGTCGCCGCCGTTGAACAGCGCACGGCCACGCTCGACCAGCTTGGGATCGGCGGCCCCCACGCTGCCTTTCTGGCTGGCGAAGTAGGCGGCAATGTCAGCCAGGTCCTGGTCGCTGAACGCGGCCAGCATGCCGGTCATTTCCAGCACGGTGCGCTTGCCCGACTTGATGTCGTGCAGTTGTTTTTCCAGGTAACGCTGGCCCTGGCCGGCCAATTTGGGGAAGTTCGGTGCCAGGCTGTTGCCGTCGGGGTTGTGGCAGGCGCCACAAACGGCGGTCTTGGCCTGGCCGGCGGCGGCATCGCCTTTGATAGGTTGCGCAGCAGTGGCCGCACCTGCGACACCCAGGGTCAACAGCAGACTCACGACTAGTTTGTTCATCAGCTAATCCAACACGGCTAAGGGTGAAATGTTATGTATCGGGACTGCCGCTCATCCAAAGGATGACCAAACGGTAGTCCTCGGCACTGCAGTCCATGCACAATCCACGCGGCGGCATAGCCTTGAAACCCTGGGTCACGTGCTTCACCAGTACCTCCATGCCTTGCGCCAGCCTTGGCTCCCATGCTGCCCGGTCACCCCGTCTGGGTGCCTGTGGCAACTGCCCGGTGTGACAGGCCGCACACGTGCGGTTGTACAACACCTCGGGATCCTGTGTAGCCTGTGCGCTGAAAACCGGCAGGAACATACCGACAGCAAGCAGCCATTTCGCCATGCGGAACGACCTTCAGGGTTGGGGGCCGCGCTGCGTTCTGTTGCGCGAGCTATTGTTCGACACCCCATGCTCCTTCCCCTTCGCTGGGAGAATGAGCACACAAAAACTGGGGCATTATATACTTCCGCCATCCAAACGGAAACGACACCGCTTGCCAGGCTCGGGCCTTCAGAGTCAGGCAACACCCACATCGGATATCCCATGCAAGTCAAGAACCCCATCCTCGGCCTCTGCCAGAAAGCCAAATTCGCCCTCAGCGCAGCCAAGGTCGAACAATGCCCGGACGACCAGGGTTACGAGGTGGCTTTCGCCGGCCGCTCCAACGCCGGCAAATCCAGCGCCCTCAACACCCTGACTCATGCCAGCCTGGCGCGTACCTCGAAAACCCCCGGGCGCACCCAGCTGTTGAATTTCTTCAGTCTGGACGATGAACGGCGTTTGGTCGACCTGCCGGGCTACGGTTATGCAAAAGTGCCGATCCCGCTCAAGCAGCACTGGCAGAAACACCTGGAAGCCTACCTGGGCAGCCGTGAGTGCCTGCGTGGCGTGATCCTGATGATGGACGTGCGCCACCCAATGACCGACTTCGACAAAATGATGCTCGACTGGGCCAAGGCCAGCAGCATGCCGATGCACATCCTGCTGACCAAGGCCGACAAGCTGACCCACGGCGCGGGCAAGAACACCCTGCTGAAAGTGCAGTCGGAAATCCGCAAGGGCTGGGGTGATGGCGTGACCATCCAGCTGTTCTCGGCGCCCAAGCGCCTGGGCGTGGAAGACGCCTACCGGGTGCTGGCGGATTGGATGGAGCTGGAAGACAAGCCGGTAGCCTGAAGGCGAGGGCGACCACCCTGTGGGAGCGGGCGTGCCCGCGAAGAATCCAGCGCGGAGCATGGCCTGGGCTTCGCCCAGGTTCGCGGGCACGCCCGCTCCCACAGGGTTCTTCACCAGGCCTAGGTCAAATTCCGGGCAAAAAAAACCCCGGACTTCGTATGGGGAGGGGGAAGTTCGGGGTCCAAGTCCGGACCGCTAGGGCGGGGTCCAGATATCTGCCAACACTTAACACAACATAGGAGCATCGAAGGGCTTCACCAGCCATTCAGTTACTCTGAGTTCCGGTTCACCGGTTTAGTTCCAAATCCCTGAAAACTATTTGCGATAGTTTCATGAAACTTCAGCACCAATGGCACTGAGCAGTGCCAGGATCCGCGTCACTCCGCCGCAGATCCTACACAGCTTTCCCCGCTCAATCAGTGAGCTTCGTCCCAATTCGCGCCAATTCCTGCTTCCACCAGCAGCGGCACATCCAGTTCCGCCGCCTTGCTCATGTGCTGGCGAATTTCATCTTTCACCTGCTGAACCAGGTCCTCACGCACCTCAAGTACCAGTTCGTCGTGTACCTGCAGGATCACCCGGGCATCCAGCCCGCTCTCGCTCAGCCAGTTGTCCACATTGACCATGGCCCGCTTGATGATGTCGGCTGCGGTACCCTGCATCGGTGCGTTGATCGCCGTGCGCTCGGCGCCTTTGCGCAGGGCCGGGTTCTTGGCGTTGATGTCCGGCAGGTACAGCCTGCGGCCGAACAGGGTTTCGACAAAGCCTTGCTCGGCAGCCTGGGCGCGGGTGCGCTCCATGTAGGCCAGTACGCCCGGGTAGCGGGCGAAGTAACGGTCGATGTAGTCCTGCGATTGCTTGCGGTCGACACCAATCTGCTTGGCCAGACCAAAGGCGCTCATGCCATAGATCAGGCCGAAGTTGATGGCCTTGGCCTTGCGGCGTTGGTCGGTTGTGACGTCTTCCAGGGCCACACCGAACACTTCCGCCGCCGTGGCGCGGTGTACGTCCAGGTCATTGCGGAAGGCATGCAACAAGCCTTCGTCCTTGGCCAGGTGGGCCATGATGCGCAGCTCGATCTGCGAGTAGTCCGCCGCCAGCAGCTTGTAGCCCGGGCTGGCAATGAACGCCTGGCGGATGCGGCGGCCTTCGGCGGTGCGGATCGGGATGTTCTGCAGGTTCGGGTCGCTCGACGACAGCCGGCCAGTGGCTGCCACTGCCTGCTGGTAGGAGGTGTGGATACGCCCGGTGCGCGGGTTGATCTGGCCCGGCAGCTTGTCGGTGTAGGTGCTCTTGAGCTTGCTCAGGCTGCGGTACTGCATCAGCACCTCAGGCAGCGGGTAGCCTTGCTCGGCCAACTCGTCGAGTACAGCTTCGGCGGTGGATGGCTGGCCTTTGGCCGTCTTGCTCAGTACCGGCATGCCCAGCTTGTCGTAAAGGATCGAGCCCAGCTGCTTGGGCGAGCCGAGGTTGAATTCCTCACCGGCCAGCTCATAGGCGCGCTGTTCAAGTTCGGCCATCTTCACACCCAGCTCACCACTTTGTACCTGCAGCAGTGCGGCATCGACCAACGCCCCCTGGCGCTCGATCTTGGCCAGCACCGGCACCAGCGGCATTTCGATGTCCATCAGCACCGGCTGCACACTCGGCGTCTGCGCCAGACGGGCTTGCAGTGCGTGATGCAGGCGCAGGGTGATGTCGGCATCTTCGGCGGCATAGGGGCCGGCCTTGTCCAGGTGGATCTGGTTGAAGGTGAGCTGCTTGGCACCTTTGCCGGCGATGTCCTCGAAGGCGATGGTGGTGTGATCGAGGTACTTCTGCGCCAGGCTGTCCATGTCGTGGCGGGTAGCCGTGGAGTTCAGCACATACGACTCGAGCATGGTGTCGTAGGCCACGCCGCGCATCTCGATGGCAGGCGAGCCGTTAGCCAGAATGTTGATGTCGTACTTGGCGTTCTGCCCGACCTTGGCCTTGGCCGGGTCTTCCAGCAACGGCTTCAGGGCCAGCAGCACGGCCTCGCGGTCCAGCTGGGCCGGCGCGCCTTCGTAATCGTGGGTCAAGGGCACATAGGCTGCTTCATGTGGCTCGACGGCGAACGACAGGCCAACCAGCTGCGCCTGCTGGGCGTCCAGGCCGGTGGTCTCGGTGTCGAAGGCAAACAGCGGCGCCTGGCGCAGCTTTTCCAGCCAGGCATCGAAACGGGCCTGGTCGAGGATGGTTTCGTACTTGGGTTCGGCCTTGGCGGCTGGCACCTCGACCGGTGCCACGTCATCACCGGCCTTGGCCGCGTCACGCTGCACCTCGGCGACCCAGCTCTTGAACTCCATCTCGGTGTACAGCGCAAGCAGCGCTTCACGGTCCGGCTCGCCACACACCAGTGCATCCACTTCGACATCCAGCGGCACGTCGACCTTGATGGTGGCCAGCTCATAGGACAGAAACGCCGCATCGCGGTGCTCTTCCAGCTTGTTCGGCAAGGTCTTGGCGCCCCGAATGGCCAGCGCCGGCACCTTGTCCAGGTTGGCGTACAAGTCGCTGAGGCCACCACCGATGCCGGTCAGCAGGCCCACGGCGGTCTTTTCGCCCACGCCCGGCACGCCAGGAATGTTGTCGACCTTGTCGCCCATCAGGGCCAGGAAGTCGATGATATGTTCCGGGCCGACGCCAAATTTCTCGTGCACGCCAGCCACGTCCAGCACACTTCCGGTCATGGTGTTGACCAAGGTAATGTGCCCGTCCACCAGCTGTGCCATGTCCTTGTCACCGGTCGAGATGATCACCGGGCGCCCTTGTGCGGCGCTGCTGCGGGCCAGGGTGCCGATGACGTCGTCAGCCTCGACACCCTCGACGCACAGCAACGGGTAGCCCAGCGCCTTCACGCTGGCATGCAGCGGCTCGACCTGCACCCGAAGGTCGTCCGGCATGCTGGGGCGGTTGGCCTTGTACTCGGCGAACATGGCATCGCGGAAAGTGCCGCCTTTGGCGTCGAACACCACCGCGAACAGGCTGTCGGGGTATTGCCTGCGCAGGCTCTTGAGCATGTTCAGCACACCCTTCACCGCACCGGTCGGCATGCCCTTGGACGTGGTCAGCGGCGGCAGCGCGTGGAAGGCGCGGTACAGGTAGGAGGAACCGTCCACCAGGACGAGGGGCGCTTGGCTCATGAGCAGAATCAACCTTTTCGACGGGTCCGGCGCTAGAATAGCCAGAATCATTGACGACAAAGGGACTAGGTTATCATGCGTACACTCAATCGCCTGTTACTACTCGGCCTGTTGGCAACCATGCCTGTCGTTACCCTGGCGGCGGACGACGCCCCCTCGGCCGATCCCGAGGTGACCATTCGCACGGAAGGCGACAAAACCATCCAGGAATACCGGCAGAACGGCTTCCTGTATGCGATCAAGATCACGCCGAAAAACGGCAAGCCTTATTTCCTGGTACGCGCCGATGGCTCTGATGGCAATTTCATTCGTTCCGACCAGCCGGACATGCTGATTCCGTCCTGGAAGATCTTCGAGTGGTAATCTGACGCGCACCGTTCACATCAACCCGGCACTTCCCGGCGGAAGTGCCCGTATGGGCAATTTTTCATCATGTCAGTCTTCACCCCCGTGACCCGGCCTGAGCTGGAAACCTTTCTGGCGCCGTACGAGCTGGGCCGTCTGCTCGACTTCCAGGGCATTGCCGCCGGCACCGAGAACAGCAATTTCTTCGTCAGCCTCGAACAGGGGGAGTTCGTCCTGACGCTGATCGAGCGTGGGCCGAGCGAAGACATGCCGTTCTTCATCGAGCTGCTCGACACCCTGCACGCTGCCGACATGCCGGTGCCCTATGCCCTTCGTGACCGCGACGGCAACGGCCTGCGCGAACTGTGTGGCAAGCCTGCGCTGTTGCAGCCACGGTTGTCGGGCAAGCACATCAAGGCGCCGAACAACCAGCACTGCGCCCAGGTAGGCGAACTGCTGGCGCATATTCACCTGGCCACCCGCGAGCACATCATCGAGCGCCGCACCGACCGGGGCCTGGACTGGATGCTGGCCTCGGGTGCCGAGCTGCTGCCACGCCTGACTGCCCAACAAGCCGCACTGCTGCAGCCGGCACTGGATGAGATAACCGCGCACAAGGCGCAGATCCTGGCCTTGCCACGGGCCAACCTGCATGCCGACCTGTTCCGCGACAACGTGATGTTCGAAGGCACCCACCTGACCGGTGTGATCGACTTCTACAACGCCTGCTCCGGCCCGATGCTGTATGACATCGCCATTACCGTGAACGACTGGTGCCTGGATGAACACGGCGCGATCGATGTGCCACGCGCACAGGCGCTGCTGGCGGCCTATGCGGCGCTGCGGCCGTTCACGGCGGCCGAGGCCGAGCTGTGGCCGGAGATGTTGCGGGTAGGGTGTGTGCGCTTCTGGCTGTCGCGCTTGATTGCGGCGGAATCGTTTGCCGGGATGGATGTGATGATCCATGACCCGAGCGAGTTCGAGGTGCGTCTGGCGCAGCGCCAGCAGGTGGCTTTGCACCTGCCGTTCGCTCTCTAGACCGCGTCTGCTTCTTCGCGAGCTTGCTCGCGAAGGGCCGGAACAGGCTTACAACTGCTCCAGACACCCAGCCAGGTCACCACCCAGCTTCTCCAGCAAGCGCTCATAGCCCTTGCCATCCACCGGGTCTGTCCCGCCCAGCGCATCCAGCTCGGCCAGGCGTACCGGCAACCCGGCGGTCAGGGTCTCGGCCAGCCGCGGCCGCAGCGGCGGTTCGCTGAACACACAAGTTTTACCCACTTCCTGCAAGCGCTTACGCATAGCAGCAACATGTTGCGCGCCAGGCTGTACCTCGGAGGCCACGCTGAACACGCCCGTGTGTTTCAGGCCGTACTCGGCCTCGAAGTAGTCGAACGCTTCGTGGAAAACGAAGTACGGTTTGTCGGTGATACCCGCCACACGGGCCTTGATACGACCATCCAGCGCATCCAGGCGCTCATCGAACGCCTTGAGGTTACTCTGATAGCGGGCAGCGTTGGCCGGGTCTACCTGAGCCAGGTCCGCAGCCATTTTCGCCGCGATTACCCGCGCATTGACCGACGACAGCCACAAATGTGCATCGAGACTACCTGGGCGGTGATCGTGGTCATGATCGTCGTGATCCTCTTCCTCATGGGAGTGGCTGTCCTCGCCAAAATGACGCAACTTCATGCCCGTCAGCGACTGCACCGCCACCGTGGGCTTGCTGCGGCTGCCCAGCACCCGCGGCAGGAAGTTCTCCATGTCCGGGCCGACCCAGTACAGCAGGTCGGCATCGCCTACCCGCCGCACATCGGAAGGGCGCAGCGCGTAGTGGTGGGGTGAAGCGCCTGGCGGCAACAGCACATCAGGGCTGCCAACGCCATCCTGCACAGCGGCGGCAATCTGCTGCAGGGGCTTGATACTGGTGAGCACACGCACATCGGCCTGAGCGGAAAATGCGATGAAAGCGACAAACAGAGCTAGGAATCGGGACACGGTGGATACTCGAGTCGTCAGAAACAGGTAACATAATAACGTCTCCATCCAGAACCGTCGCTGCCCATGTCCATCACGCCGCTGGCCAACCGTCCTCACGATCACTCCCATTGCGTACACAGCGCACTGGCTGAAGCCGACGCCTTGTGCACCCGCCAGGGCCTGCGCCTGACCGCGCTGCGCCGCCGTGTGCTGGAGCTAGTGTGGCAAAGCCACAAGCCGCTGGGCGCCTACGACATCCTCGCCGTGCTCAGCGAGCAGGACGGCCGCCGCGCCGCCCCGCCTACGGTATACCGCGCGCTGGACTTCCTGCTGGAAAACGGCCTGGTGCACCGCATCGCCTCGCTCAACGCCTTCATCGGCTGCAGCCACCCCGAGCACGTGCACCAGGGCCAGTTCCTGATCTGCCGGGCCTGCCATGTGGCCATCGAGCTGGAGCAAAGCAGCATCAGCGAAGCCATCATCAACAGCGCCAAGGGCGTGGGCTTCACGGTCGAGACCCAGACCGTGGAAGTGGTCGGCCTGTGCGGCAATTGCCGGAGCGCGGCATGAGCGATGCGCTGATCCGCCTGGAACAGGTGGGCGTTACCTTTGGCAGCGAGGCAGTGCTCGACAGCATCGACCTGTCGGTCGCACCGGGCCAGATCGTCACCCTGATCGGCCCCAACGGGGCGGGCAAAACCACCCTGGTGCGCGCCGTGCTAGGGTTGCTCAAGCCGCACCGCGGCAAGGTATGGCGCAAGCCGAAACTGCGCATTGGCTACATGCCGCAGAAGATCCAGGTCGACGCCACGCTACCGCTGTCGGTGCTGCGCTTCCTGCGCCTGGTGCCCGGCGTGGACCGCGCGGCAGCCTTGTCGGCGTTGCAGGAAGTGGGCGCGGAGCAGGTCATTGACAGCCCGATCCAGACCATTTCCGGTGGCGAGATGCAGCGCGTGCTGCTGGCCCGTGCTTTGCTGCGCGAACCTCAATTACTGGTACTCGACGAGCCGGTGCAGGGCGTGGACGTGGTCGGCCAGACCGAGCTGTACAACCTCATCACCCGCCTGCGCGACCGCCACGGCTGCGGCGTGCTGATGGTGTCCCACGACCTGCACCTGGTGATGAGCGCCACCGACCAGGTGGTGTGCCTGAACCGCCATGTGTGCTGCTCGGGCCACCCTGAGCAAGTCAGCAACGACCCGGCCTTCGTCGAACTGTTCGGCCAGAACGCCCCGAGCCTGGCCGTTTACCACCACCATCACGACCACAGCCACGACCTGCACGGCTCGGTCGTCGCCCCCGGCACCCATGTTCACGGAGAGCACTGCAAGCATGGCTGATTTTCTTCTTTACGCCTTGCTTGCGGGATTGTCCCTGGCAGTAGTTGCGGGCCCACTCGGTTCTTTCGTGGTGTGGCGGCGCATGGCGTATTTTGGCGATACCCTGTCCCACGCCGCGTTGCTGGGCGTGGCAATGGGTTTCGTGCTGGACGTGAGCCCAGCCTTGGCGGTAACCGTCGGCTGCCTGCTGCTGGCGATCCTGCTGGTGACCCTGCAGCAACGCCAACCGCTGGCCTCCGACACCCTGCTCGGCATCCTCGCCCCCAGCACCCTGTCGCTGGGCCTGGTGGTACTGAGCTTCATGCACGATGTGCGCATCGACCTGATGGCCTACCTGTTCGGCGACTTGCTGGCCATCAGCAGCACAGACCTGGCCTGGATTCTCGGCGGCAGTGCGCTGGTCCTGCTACTGCTCGCCGTGCTGTGGCGGCCGCTGCTGGCGGTCACCGTGCACGAGGAACTGGCCATGGTCGAAGGCCTGCCCGTTGCCGGCCTGCGCATGGCATTGATGCTGCTGATCGCAGTGGTCATTGCCGTGGCCATGAAGATCGTCGGCGTGTTGCTGATCACTTCGCTGCTGATCATCCCCGCCGCTGCGGCGCAACGTCACGCCCGCTCCCCCGAGCAGATGGCCCTGGGCGCCAGCCTACTGGGCGTCACCGCCGTCTGCGGTGGCCTGGCCATGTCCTGGTTCAAGGATACCCCCGCCGGCCCGTCGATCGTGGTCTGCGCGGCGGTGCTATTCTTGCTGAGCCTGGCCCTGCCAAAACGCTGAAAGACAGGGCGTGTGATGGCACGCCTTGCAACCTTTTGCCGGGTAAAGGGTTTGTAAGACCTGTTTTCGAGCGTGCGCACCTGGGTGTAGACTTGCTCGCTTTTTGCGCAAATAGAGAGTCGCAGGAATGAAGCCGTTCGCCTCCCGTTATCTGCTTGTTGCCGCGTTTTCCCTGTTCCTGGCTGCCTGCTCCAGCGCGCCGGTCGAACAGGCCGCGGTACCTGCCCAAGCCGATGCATGGCAGCAGTTGCAACAAAACATCGCCAGCAATGAGCTGGCCACCGCCGAAGACCAGCTGGCAGCGCTGCAGGCCCAGTCGCCTGATGACGCGCGCCTGGAGCAATACCAGCGTCAGCTGGCCGAAGCCTATCTGCAACGCAGCCAAATCGTCCTGCAAAAGGGCGATGTGAACGCAGCAGCTACCGCCCTGGCTCGCGCCCGCGCATTGATGCCACAAGCCCCGGCAGTAACCGGTGGCGACCCACTGTCCCAGGCACGCAAGGCCGAACTGGAGAAGGCAGAGGCTGCCTTGAAAGCCGCCGAAGCCAGGCCCAAGGCACGCATCATCGACCCGACAGCGCCAAGCACGGTGGTGGCCTTGAAAACCACCGATAGCCGGGCCATGCGCCGCCAACTCGATGACATTGCGGCCGATGTTGTGAGCTATGACTGCGAGGTGGTGTTCCAGGTACCGCGCATCGGCGACGCGCCGTGGCTGAAGACCTTGCTGGAGAAGCGCGTGCGCAAGATCGACAGCGAGTACGAGCTGAAGCAGAAACATGAAATCCAGCGTTCGCTGCCGGCCCAAGTGGTGTTGGTACCGCACCAGCAGTAAAAAACTTCGCGGGTAAACCCGCTCCTACAGGGTTAGCGTTATCCCTGTAGGAGCGGGTTTACCCGCGAAAGGACCCTATCAGGCAGGAATAGATTCCGCAGCTGCCTCCCGCTCCCAGACCCGATGCCCCTCAACGGCTTTGACAAAGGCATCCACGGCTTTCTGGTCATCCCCCAGCAGCAACCCCTTGTCCTCCTTGAGCCCCAGACCAGTCGCCAGCTCTTTGGTCAACACCAGCGCCTTCAGGTGCTTGTAGCCTTCCAGCAAGAAGTGCTTGGCAAGCCCGCTAGCTGCCAAGGCATCCGTCGAAGCCTTACCTGATGGCACGACAATCCCGTCGAACATGATCGATGGCATCCCCTCCATCGATGCATCCACCGGCAGTTGCTTGCCATCCGTCGCCGTTACCGGCGCCGAGGTCGGCCCCAACAGCATCGGCCGGGCACTGCGCGCCTCCAGGGCTTTGACCAATTTGTCCACGCTTGCAGCGTCCACGCCATTAGCCACCAGCACGGCAATCTTGCGCCCCTTGATACCCACTGAACCTGGGTGGTTCATCTGGCTCAAGGCCGGTGATTGCGCCAGCTGGCTGCCCTTCACCTGCACCGTACCCGCTTTCGGCGCAGGCAGGCCCAGGTTCGCTGCAACCGCCGCCGCCAGCTTCAAATCGATATTGGCGAGAATTTCATTCACTTCCCGGGCGCGGATATGTTCGCGCTCCACTTTGCCCAACTCGAAGCTGTAAGCCTTGATGATGTGCTGCTGCTCGGTCGGGCTCATGCTCTGGAAGAACAACCGGGCTTGCGAGAAGTGATCACCGAACGACTCGCTGCGCTGACGGATCTTGTGCGCATCGATACGCTCCTGGTAGCTCTCGAAACCCCCGTCCTGCGCCGCTGCCGGGGTTTCCTTTGGCCAACCACCGTCGATCGAGTTTGGCTCGTAGGACGCCCGCCCCTTGTGCACGACATGCTGGTGCAGGGCATCACGCTGGTTGTTGTGGTTAGGCGCTACCGGGCGGTTGATCGGGATCTGATGGAAGTTCGGCCCGCCCAGGCGGCTGATCTGGGTATCGGTGTACGAGAACAGCCGGCCCTGTAGCAATGGGTCATTGGTAAAGTCGATTCCCGGCACGATATGGCCTGGGCAGAACGCCACCTGTTCGACCTCGGCAAAGAAATTGTCCGGGTTACGGTTCAGCACCATCTTGCCCAAGGGCGTTACGGGCACCAGCTCTTCCGGGATGATCTTGGTAGGGTCCAACAAGTCGAAGTCAAACTTGTGCTCGTCGGCCTCCGGCACGATCTGCACGCCGAGTTCCCATTCCGGATAATCGCCGGTATCGATCGCCTCCCACAAGTCACGGCGCTGGAAGTCAGTGTCCTTGCCCGCCAGTTTCTGCGCCTCGTCCCACAGCAGTGAATGCACGCCCTGGCGCGGCTTCCAGTGGAACTTGACGAAACTGGCCACGCCCTCGGCGTTGATCAGCCGGAAGGTATGCACCCCAAAGCCTTCCATCATGCGCAAGCTGCGCGGGATAGCCCGGTCTGACATGGCCCACATCACCATGTGGGCCGATTCCGGCACCAGTGAAACGAAATCCCAGAACGTATCGTGGGCCGAGCCACCGGTAGGAATCTCGTTATGCGGTTCGGGTTTGACCGCATGCACAAAATCGGGGAACTTGATGGCGTCCTGGATGAAGAACACCGGCATGTTGTTGCCGACCAGGTCGAAATTGCCCTCGTCGGTATAGAACTTGACCGCGAAGCCGCGCACATCACGCACGGTATCCCCCGAACCACGGGGCCCCTGCACGGTGGAAAAGCGTACAAACACGGGTGTGATCTTGTCGGGGTCTTGCAGGAAACCGGCTTTGGTCAGATCCGCATGCTTGCCATAACTCTGGAAGTAGCCGTGCGCCCCGGTACCACGGGCATGCACGATGCGCTCCGGAATGCGCTCATGGTCGAAGTGGGTGATCTTCTCGCGCATGATGAAGTCTTCGAGCAGCGAAGGCCCGCGTGCGCCAGCCTTGAGGCTGTTCTGGTTGTCGGCAATCTTCACCCCCTGGTTGGTGCGCAGGGCCTGGCCGGTAGCGTCGCTGCGGAAAGTTTCCAGGCTCTGCAACTTGGCATTGGTATTGGCCCGGTCCGGGGTCTGGGTGCCAGCGGCTTCACTCTGCTTGGGCGCGTCCGTTTTCTTGCTGGGCATGGTCGGCTCTCCTCATCAGTCTTCAGGCGTGCCCGTTGCGGGCGTGTTCAACTAGTGACTGGCAGGCTTTGCCGAGCGTTCAATCAGGATTACCGGTTGTCGCGATATGCCCGATGGATTGGTGCATTACGAAATAAATGCTAAGAACAGCTATGGGAAAAGGCTAAAATGCGCGACCCCAGCTAACCGCTGACCCAAATTTCATGCGCCCCACAAGGTTCGCTACGTGATCGAGTTCCAACAGGTACATAAAACCTACCGCGTTGCCGGTAGGGAAATCCCCGCACTGAATCCGACCAGCCTGACCATCGAAGATGGCCAGGTGTTCGGCCTGATCGGCCATTCCGGCGCTGGCAAAAGCACCATGCTGCGCCTGATCAACCGCCTGGAAGAACCTTCCGGCGGCAAGATCATCGTCGACGGCGAAGACGTCACCGCGTTCAACGCCAGCCAGCTGCGCGGCTTCCGCCAGCAGGTCGGGATGATTTTCCAGCACTTCAACCTGCTGGCCTCCAAGACGGTCGCCGACAACGTCGCCCTGCCACTGACCCTGGCCGGCGAGCTGTCGCGCAGCGCAATCGACAAACGCGTGACCGAGCTGCTGGCCCGTGTCGGCCTGCAAGACCACGCCAAAAAGTACCCGGCGCAGTTGTCTGGCGGCCAGAAGCAGCGTGTCGGCATCGCCCGCGCCCTGTCCACCAACCCGAAGATCCTGCTGTGCGACGAGGCCACCAGTGCCCTCGACCCGCAAACCACGGCCTCGGTCCTGCAATTGCTGGCCGAGATCAACCGTGAGCTGAAGCTGACCATCGTGCTGATCACCCATGAAATGGACGTGATCCGCCGTGTCTGCGACCGCGTGGCAGTGATGGACGCCGGCCAGATCGTCGAGCAAGGCTCGGTGGCCGATGTGTTCCTGCACCCGCAGCACCCCACCACCAAGCGCTTTGTCCAGGAAGACGAGCAAGTCGACGAAGGCGAGCAGCGCGACGACTTCGCTCACGTACCGGGCCGCATCGTGCGCCTGACCTTCCAGGGCGACGCCACCTACGCGCCGCTGCTGGGCACCGTAGCCCGCGAAACCGGTGTGGACTACAGCATCCTCGCCGGGCGTATCGACCGCATCAAGGATGTCCCCTATGGCCAGCTCACCCTCGCCCTGATCGGCGGTGACATGGAAGCGGCATTCGCCCGCTTCAAGGCAGCTGACGTACATATGGAGGTACTGCGTTGATGGACGCCCTGAATTTCTTTGCCAACGTCGACTGGGCCGAAATCTGGCTGGCCACCGTCGATACCATGATCATGCTGTTCGGCTCGCTGTTCTTCACCGTGCTGCTGGGCCTCCCGCTGGGCGTGCTGCTGTTCCTCTGCGGGCCTAAGCAGATGTTCGAGCAAAAGGGCGTGTATGCATTGCTGTCGCTGGTGGTGAACATCCTGCGTTCGCTGCCGTTCATCATCCTGCTGATCGTGATGATCCCGTTCACCGTGCTGATCACCGGCACCTCGCTGGGCGTTGCCGGCGCCATTCCGCCGCTGGTGGTAGGTGCCACGCCGTTCTTCGCGCGCCTGGTGGAAACCGCCCTGCGTGAAGTGGACCGCGGCATCATCGAGGCTACCCAGTCGATGGGCGCCACTACCCGCCAGATCATCACCAGCGCGCTGCTGCCCGAGGCCCGCCCGGGCATCTTCGCGGCCATCACCGTCACCGCCATCACCCTGGTGTCGTACACCGCCATGGCCGGTGTGGTCGGTGCCGGTGGCCTGGGCGACCTGGCCATCCGCTTCGGTTACCAGCGCTTCCAGACCGATGTAATGGTGGTGACCGTGGTACTGCTGCTGGTACTGGTTCAAGTACTGCAGAGCGTGGGCGACAAACTGGTCGTGCATTTTTCCCGTAAGTAACCCCAATGGGGTCGGCCCGGCCGACCCGTTCGGGGGCCGTCGCGGCCCTCACAAGGAGTGATTGATGAAGAAGCTGCTTGCTGTTGCTGCCGCTGTCGCGGCCTTCTCGGCCCACGCCGATACCCTGACCGTTGCCGCCACACCGGTGCCGCACGCCGAGATCCTCAACTTCGTCAAACCACAGCTGGCGAAAGAGGGCGTGGAGCTGAAGGTGAAGGAGTTCACCGACTACATCCAGCCGAACGTGCAGGTGGCCGAAAAGCGCCTGGACGCCAACTTCTTCCAGCACCAGCCGTACCTGGATGAGTTCAACAAGGCCAAGGGTACCCAACTGGTGAGCGTAGCCGGCGTGCACATCGAGCCGCTGGGCGTGTACTCGACCAAGATCAAGAAGCTGGACGAGCTGTCTTCCGGCGCCACCGTGGTCATCCCCAATGACGCCACCAACGGCGGCCGCGCCCTGTTGCTGCTGGACAAGGCCGGTGTGATCAAGCTGAAGGACAACAAGAACATCCTGTCCACCGTGAAGGATGTGGCCGAGAACCCGAAAAGCATCAAGTTCCGTGAGCTGGAAGCGGCCACCATCCCGCGCGTGCTGACCCAGGTCGATGCCGCCCTGATCAACACCAACTACGCGCTGGAAGCCAAGCTGAACCCGGAGAAGGACGCGCTGGCCATCGAAGGCAGCGACTCGCCTTACGTGAATATCCTGGTTGCCCGCCCGGACAACAAGGACTCGGAAGACATGAAGAAGCTGGCAGCTGCGCTGCACTCGCCTGAGGTGAAGCAGTTCATCGTCGAGAAGTACAAGGGCGCTGTGGTTCCGGCGTTCTAAGCCGAACATCGCGCTGGATTCTTCGCGGGTAAACCCGCTCCTACACAAATCGTTGTAGGAGCGGGTTTACCCGCGAAGCTTTTGGGGCTCACTCAATCCCGCTTCACAAGCCCGGGCAACTGCGCCACCAGCTTCTGGTTGTTGAACGGCGCACGAATGAACCCGCGCTGACGCCCATCCGGCCCCACAACCGCCAGGTTACCGCTGTGATCCACGGTATACCCCGGCTTGCTGGTATCCGCCGGAATGAATGGAATGCTCAAGGCATTGGCCAACTTCTGGGTATCCTCGATCGACCCGGCCACGCCGACAAAATCCTTGTCGAAATAGCCCAGGTACTGCTTCAGCTGGTTCGGCGTGTCGCGGTTCGGGTCCACACTCACCAATACCACCTGCAGCCGGTCAACGGCTTCCTTGGGCAGCTCGCTCTTCACCTGGCGCAACTGGGCCAAGGTAGTCGGGCAGATGTCCGGGCAGTAGGTGTAGCCGAAGAACAGCAGCGACCATTTGCCCTTCAGGTCATCCAGTTGCACTGGCTGGCCATCCTGGTTGGTCATGGTCACATCCGCCACGGTACGGCTCTGCGGCAGCAGGATGATGCCGGCGTCGATCAGCTCGGTAGGGTTGGGCTGGTCGCGGCCATTGAGCACCTTGTTGACGGTCAGGCCCATGATCAGCGCGACCAGGGCAACGAGGATGAAGACGGTTTTCTGGGTTCGGGTCATAGGTTCAGCAACAGGTAGTGGTCGAGGAGCAACGCGATGAACAGCACGAACAGGTAGCCGATAGAGTACTTGAAGGTGCCGATCGCCGCGTGCGGCCGGCTGCCACGGTACAACACCCAGGCCCATTGCAGGAAGCGCAGGCCCAGTGCCAGGGCACAGGCCAGGTACAGCGGGCCGCTCATGTGGATGGCATACGGCAACAGGCTGACCGCCAGCAATACCAGGGTATACAGCAGGATATGCAACTTGGTGTAGCGCTCGCCGTGGGTCACCGGCAGCATCGGGATATCGGCTTTGGCGTATTCTTCCTTGCGGTGGATGGCCAAGGCCCAGAAGTGCGGTGGCGTCCAGGCGAAGATGATTAGCACCAGCAGCAAGGGTTCGGCGCTGACATGGCCGCTCACGGCCACCCAGCCGAGCAGCGGCGGGGCGGCGCCGGCCAAGCCACCGATAACGATGTTCTGTGGCGTGGCACGCTTGAGAAAGCCGGTATAGAGCACCGCATAGCCGAGCAAGGACGCCAGGGTAAGCCAGGCGGTCAGGGCGTTGGTGAACACCAGCAGCAGCGCCATGCCCAGCAGTGCCAGCGCCAAGGCGAACGACAGTGCGGGCAGTGGCTCGACCCGGCCCTGGGCCAGCGGCCGCTTGTGGGTGCGGGCCATCAGCGCATCGATGCGCCGATCCACCACATGGTTGACCACCGCTGCACCACCTGCACACAAGCCGATGCCCAGGTTGCCGAACAGCAGCACGCTCCAGCTCACGCCCGCGCGGGTGGCTAGGAACATGCCAGCCAGCGAGGTAATCAGCATCAGCACCACCACCTTGGGCTTGGTCAGCTCCAGGTAATCGCGCCAGCTGGCCCGCCGTGCGCTCAGAAGCGTCGCCACGAATCATTCCTCATGTGATGGGAAGTGCCCACGCCGGCCACCGGCCGCAGGCGCCAGCCGTGGCCGACACCCACGCGCACCTTGTCGACCACGCGAATGCGGTAATTCACCAGCACCATGCTCAACAGCAAGAGCGCCCCACCCGCGTTGTGTGCCACGGCCACCGCCAGCGGCAGGTGGAACAACACGTTGCTGATGCCCAGGCCCACTTGCAAGGCCAGCGCCAGCAGCACCAGCCGCGCCAGGCCGGGAAGGCCACAGCGGTACAGCTTCCAGCTCAGCATCAAAAGCACGCAAGTCACCAACAATGCCCCCAGCCGGTGGCTGATGTGGATGGCCGTGCGTGCATCACTGTCCAGTTGCCCGCCCAGGTAGTTGGGGCCCACATGCTGGGTCAGGTGAAAGCCGTTGCTGAAGTCCGCCGCCGGCCACCACTGGCCATGACAAGTGGGCAGGTCAATGCAGGCGACCGCTGCGTAGTTGGCACTGACCCAACCGCCCAAGGCGATCTGGCCGATCACTACCAGCAGGGCCAATGCAGCGATCCGGCGCAAGCTCAACGGCAACTTGGGCAATGGCGCAAAAGCCCGGGATAGACGCAGGGATAGCAGGAACAGCAGGCTCAACGTGGTGAACCCGCCGAGCAAGTGCGCGGTGACCACCTGTGGCCACAGCTTCAGGGTAACCGTCCACATGCCGAAAGCCGCCTGGGCAAGCACCACACCCAATAGCAACACAGGCAAGCGATAGGGCTGGCCATCGCGGGCATGCCGGCGCACCGCCTGGAAGGCGAGCAGGGCAATCACCACGGCCAGCGTGCCGGCGAAGTAGCGGTGGACCATCTCGGCCCAGCCCTTGGCCTCTTCCACGGGGTGATCAGGGAAGTGCAACTCGGCATGGGCCAACTGGGCCTCGCTCTTGGGCACGCTGATGAAGCCGTAGCAACCCGGCCAGTCCGGGCAGCCCAGGCCAGCGTGGGTCAGGCGGGTATAGGCGCCGAGCAGGACGACCAGCAGTGCCAGAAGGGTGGCGAATACAGCCAAGCGGAATCCAGGTCTGGCCATGGCAGGCTCCTAGCCGATGTTGGACAGCTTGAGCAGGTGGCGCAGGTCGTCCAGCACATGCTTGCCGTTGACCTTGCCGTCGTAGCGCAGCACCAGGTTGCCGTGCGGGTCGACGATCCACAGCTGCGGGCCAGGCTCGCCAACCTTCTGCGAGTAGTGCCGGACATCCAGCGGGTAACGTTGCAGTTGCGGGTACTCACGGCCAAGCAGCGCCTGGTAGTCGGCGCTCAGCGGCTGGGCGGCGGCCAACGCATGGCTGGCGCGGCTGGCATCGCGGCCCAGGCCGACCTGGATCTGCCGGGCCAGGTACACCAGGCGCTGGCAGTCTTCGGCGCAGGCCTCGGGCGCGCTGACCAGCAGCTGCCAGCGCTCGTCTTCACCTGCCACGCCGATATCGGCACGGCTTTCACCATTGCCGATCATGGCGCCGTGGTAGCTGCGGCCTTCCGGTACCCAGAACTTGAGCTTGTACATGCTGGTGGCCAGAATCATCGGCCCGAGCACCACCAGCAAAATCAGCAATAGCTGCAAACGCCCGCGGGCTCTGGGTTTGCCACGTTCAGGCACGTCCAGTGGAGTGGCGGTGGCCATGGCGTTTCTCCTTGTTGTGGTGCCAGCCGAAGTAGAGGTAAAGCAGAACCAGCGCAGTCGCCAGGGCAAACCACTGCACGGCGTACCCCAGGTGTTTTTCCGGGCCCATGGCAACCACCGGCCATTCCAGCCGGTAGGTTGCCGGGCCGGGCTCCAGGCGCAACTCATGGGCATAGCCTTCGCGGCCTAGCTGTGGCCATAGCTGCGCGGCATCAACGGCAGTAAGCAGATGGGGCCATTGGCCACCTTCAGGGTCGGGATGCAGCTGAAACGTGCTGCCGGGTGATACGTAGACTGAAGCGTCCAGTGCCAAGGCGTTGGAGGGGGTATCGAAATGCACCGGCACGCGACGGTCTGGCCATGGCAGCCAGCCGCGATTGACCAACAGCCACAGGCCGCTGGGCTGGTCATGGAAGGGTTGCAGCAGTTCGACACCGGCCTGGCCGTCGCGCATGCGGTTGTCCAGCAGCAGGCTGTGTTCGGCGTCGAAGCGGCCAAAGAGGTGCACGCGGCGGAAGGCGTTGTCTTCGTTCGATGCCAGCTGAGCCGTGGCGATTGGCGCGTCGACCCGCCGCTCGGCATAGGTGGCCAGCAGCACGCGCTTTTCCTCGGCGCGGCCCAGTTGCCAGCAGCCAAGCGCAATCAGGCCCGGCAGCAGCGCAAGCACCACCAGGGTCGGTACCCAACCTGGGCGAAACGGCCTCACGGGCGCCTCGCTATACTTATCCACATCACCGCATCCCCCCGGAGTAGCGCCATGCTCAAGGCCGCGATTGTCCTGATGCTGTTGGCCACGATTGCCAGCCTGTTCAGTGGCCTGGTGTTTCTGGTCAAGGACGATGAAAACTCGACCCGTTTGCTGAAAGCGCTGACCGTGCGGGTGACCCTGGCGGCCCTGACCATCGGCCTAGTGGCCTGGGGCTTTATCAGTGGTCAGCTGGTTTCACATGCTCCCTTCTGACATTCACATCTAACCCTGTGGGAGCCACTGTCTTGCACAAACCTAAAAGCTGACGCTCCCACAGGGTTCTCTATTCGCCTTCAAAGCACATATACAAAGATGAACAACCCCACCCACACCACATCGACGAAGTGCCAGTACCAACTGGCCGCCTCGAAGCCGAAGTGTTTATCCGGGTTGAAATGCCCACGCAAAATGCGCACGAACATCACGATCAGGATGATCGTGCCCAACGTCACGTGGGCGCCGTGGAAGCCGGTCAGCATGAAGAACGTCGCCCCGTAGATCCCCGAACCCAGCGTCAGCCCCAGCTTGGTATAGGCCTCGTGGTACTCGTAGGCCTGCAACGTAATGAAGCTGATACCCAGAAGAATGGTCAGCGTCATCCAGAATTTCAGCGGTCCTCGGTGATCACGGCGCAGCGCATGGTGCGCGATGGTGATGGTCACACTGGAACTGACCAGCAGGATGGTGTTGATCAGCGGCAGGTGCCACGGGTCGATCACTTCCTTGGGCGGCGGGAACAGTTTCGGGTCGGGCGTGTGCAGCAGCGGCCAGGTGAATTCGAAGGTCGGCCACAGCATGTGCGCAACCCCTTTGGCCCCTTCGCCCCCCAGCCAAGGCCCGGCCAGCACTCGCACGTAGAACAGCGCACCGAAAAAGGCCAGGAAGAACATCACCTCGGAGAAGATGAACCAGCTCATGCCCCAGCGGAACGAGCGGTCCAGCTGCGGGCTGTACAACCCCGCGCGGCTCTCCTTAACCACAGCGCCGAACCAGCCGAACAGCATGTAGGCCAGGAACAATGCACCCACGAAGAAAATCAGCGGCCCGTGCGATTCCGGGTGGCCGGCCTTCATGTCATTGAACCAGGTGCCCAGGCCGAACACCGTGATGAACATGCCGATGGTGGCGATGATCGGCCACTTGCTCTGCGCCGGGACGTAGTAGTGCTCATGACTTGCCATTGCTGTTCTCCTTCCCTTAACGGGCGCCCTGGACGTCCTGGGCCGCAACATGCGCGACCGGCGGGTGGCGAGCGGTGATGTCGAACAAGGTGTAGGCCAGTGTCAGGTGCTTCACGCTGGCCGGCAGGTCGCGGTCGACGATGAAGCGCACCGGCATCTCGATGCGTTCGCCGGGCTGCAGCACCTGCTGGGTAAAGCAGAAGCACTCGGTCTTGTGGAAATACGCCGCGGCCTCGGCCGGGGTAATGCTGGGTATCGCCTGCGCACTCATCGGCCGGTCGGTCGGGTTGTGGGCAATGAAAATCATCTGGTTTACCGCACCCGGGTTGACCTCCAACTGGTCAGCCGTTGAGTAGAAGTCCCAGACCATGTCGCTGGCATTGGTCGACATGAACTGCACCCGCACCGAACGCGACGGGTCGCTGACCTGGCTGCCTTCGTATTGCCCGCCAGTCTTGCCGTTGATGCCAAACGCCTTGCACATCACGTCGTAGATCGGCACCAGGGCGAAGCCGAAGGCGAACATCACCACCGTCAGCATCAGCAGGCGCGTTACCAGGCGTTTGAGCGACAGGCCGTTCATGGCGGGCTTCCTATTTCACTTCCGGTGGCGTCTGGAAGGTGTGGTAGGGCGCAGGCGAGGGGATCGACCACTCCAGGCCCTCGGCACCATCCCAAGGCTTGGCCGGTGCCGGCGCGCCGCCACGGATGCACTTGATGACGATGAACAGGAAGAAGATCTGCGTGGCGCCGAACATGAAGGCCCCGATCGACGACACCATGTTGAAGTCGGCGAACTGCAGGTTGTAGTCCGGAATGCGCCGTGGCATGCCGGCCAGCCCCACGAAGTGCATCGGGAAGAAGGCCATGTTCATGCCGATGAACGATAGCCAGAAGTGCAGCTTGCCGAGGGTTTCGTCGTACATGTGGCCGGTCCATTTCGGCAGCCAGTAGTAGGCCGAGGCAAAGATGCCAAAGATCGCCCCGGGCACCAGCACGTAGTGGAAGTGTGCGACCACAAAGTAGGTGTCGTGGTACTGGAAGTCTGCCGGGGCGATGGCCAGCATCAAGCCGGAGAAGCCGCCGATGGTGAACAGGATGACGAAGGCGATGGCAAACAGCATCGGCGTCTCGAAGGTGAGCGAGCCTTCCCACATGGTGCTGACCCAGTTGAACACCTTCACCCCGGTGGGCACGGCGATCAGCATGGTGGCGTACATGAAGAACAGTTCGCCCACCACCGGGATGCCGACCACGAACATGTGGTGGGCCCAGACGATGAACGACAGGAAGGCAATCGCGCCGGTGGCGTACACCATCGAGGTGTAGCCGAACAGCGGCTTGCGCGAGAACGCCGGGATGATCGAGCTGACCGCACCGAAGGCCGGCAGGATCATGATGTACACCTCGGGGTGGCCGAAGAACCAGAACACATGCTGGAACAGCACCGGGTCACCGCCGCCAGCGGCACTGAAGAAGCTGGTGCCGAAATGGATGTCCATCAGCATCATGGTCACCACACCCGCCAGCACCGGCATCACCGCAATCAGCAGGAACGCGGTAATCAGCCAGGTCCAGACGAACAGTGGCATCTTCATCAGGGTCATGCCGGGGGCACGCAGGTTGAGGATGGTGGCGATCACGTTGATCGCGCCCATGATCGAGCTGATGCCCATCAGGTGGATGGCAAAGATGAAGAAGGTGACGCTGGCCGGTGCATAGGTGGTGGACAGCGGGGCGTAGAAGGTCCAGCCAAAATTCGGCCCGCCGCCAGGGCTGAACAGGGTCGACACCAGCAACAGAAACGCCGCCGGCAACAACCAGAAGCTGAAGTTGTTCATGCGTGGCAGGGCCATGTCGGGCGCGCCGATCATCAACGGGATCATCCAGTTAGCCAGGCCGACGAAGGCCGGCATCACCGCACCGAACACCATGATCAGGCCATGCATGGTGGTCATCTGGTTGAAGAACGCCGGCTCCACGATTTGCAGCCCGGGCTGGAACAGCTCGGCGCGGATCACCATGGCGAACGAGCCGCCAAGCAGGAACATGAGGAAGGCAAACCACAGGTACATCGTGCCGATGTCTTTGTGGTTGGTGGTCAGCACCCAGCGCATCAGGCCCTTGGCCGGGCCGTGCGCATGGTCATGGCCGTGGGCGTGGTCGTCGATCACTGTGCTCATGTCCTGTCTCCTGCAACCCATTGATTGCCGCGAGTAACCCGGTTCACTTGGCTTCTGCCTGCTTCAGCGCCAGCACGTCCTTCGGCGTGACCATGTCGCCCTTGTTGTTGCCCCAGGCGTTGCGCTCGTAGGTCACCACGGCGGCAATGTCCACTTCCGAGAGCTGCTTGCCGAACGCCGCCATGGCGGTGCCTGGCTTGCCGTGGAAGACGATGCTCAAGTGGCCTTCCTTCGGCCCGGTTGCGATCTTCGAGCCCTTTAGCGCCGGGAACATCGGCGGCAGACCCTGGCCTTCGGCCTGGTGACAGGCCACGCAAGTGGTGTGGTAGACCTTGTCGCCACGCTCTACCAGTTCTTCCAGGGTCCATTCCTTGCTGGTCAGCTCCTTGAGCTTGGCGGCTTCGGCTTTGCGCTCACCCAGCCAGGTGTCGTAGTCGGCCTTGGATTTCACCTCGACCACCACCGGCATGAAACCGTGATCCTTACCGCACAGCTCGGTGCACTGGCCACGGTAGATGCCGGGCTTTTCGATACGGGTCCAGGCTTCGTTGACGAAGCCGGGGATGGCATCGCGCTTGACCGCAAAAGCCGGCACCCACCAGGAGTGGATAACGTCGGCGGCTGTTACCAGGAAGCGCACTTTGACACCTACCGGCAGCACCAGCGGTTGGTCGACTTCGAGCAGGTAGTGCTCGTCTTTGGGGGCCTTGTTGTGAATCTGGTCAGCGGGGGTGGCCAGGTTGCTGAAGAACTCCACGTCCTGGCCCAGGTATTTGTAGTGCCACTTCCACTGGTAGCCGGTGACCTGAATGTCGATGTCCGACTCGCTGGCGTCGTAGATGTCGATCAGGGTCTTGGTGGCCGGGATGGCCATGGCCACCAGAATCAGGAAGGGCACCACGGTCCAGAGGATTTCCACCCAGGTATGCTCGTGGAAATGCGCGGCCTGCTGGCCGGTGGAACGGCGGTGGATGACCATCGACCAGAACATCGCGCCGAATACCACGATGCCGATGATCACGCAGATCCAGAAGATGGTCATGTGCAAGTCGAAGACGGCGTTGGAGACATCCGTCGCCCCCGGGTGCATGTTCACGGTCCAGGCCGCATTGGCCTGACCAAAAACCGACCACAACAGGAGGCCCATCCAGACATGTGGATGTCGCATCATTGCGGGTTCCCCTTCTAATTCTTGTTGTCCCGGAGGCGTGGCCTGCGGCAAGAGGGAACGGCGGTCAAGACTGCCTGGCTTCGACGACCGAGCCCCTGCTAAAAGCAGTCGGGCCTCATCAACGAATCACGTTCACCGGGAGTATAGACAGCGACCAATGGCACGCAATGAAGCCTGTGAAATGAAGTTCACGAAATGGCCAAATTGCCTGAAAACCGCACGCTTGAGAGGGTATGGCGCAATAATGGCACCTTGATATACCTGAGAGCGCACACGTTTGCGAAATTTATAACAAATAGGTCTTAGGTATTCTGTATACCGAGCTAATTTAGTGTCTTCCGTTTGAAACGTAATGTCCCTGGAGTTGTCATGAACATCGCTGCTGTACGCGAGCAGGTAAGCCAAGCCCATCAACACGAAGGCCAGACTGGCCAATTGAAACAGCGTCTCGAGCTGCAACTGCCCCACCTGCACCCCTCGATCCAGCTGCCCGAGCAGGACGCCCAGGGTACTTTGGCGCGCTTCGTCAGCGCCTACATCGACCAGGTACCGGAACTGCTGGAGGCCGCACATGCGGTTGCCCGCGAGGCCGGGATCGAGTCGCAGATCAAACCGGTACTGAAAATTGCCGAAGCCTACTTCCTGCAGCCGCCCAGTGTGATGGAAGGGCATGTGGGCCTGGACTGCCTGCTGGACGAGGCCTATCTGGCGCACCGGCTGGTGGAGGAAGTGAATGACTTGTACATCCGTCACTTCCAGCAGCCGCTGATCCCGGTCGACACCACCGTCGCCAACCTGATTGCCCACCAGTTGATCGGCGAGGAATTTGCCAACCAGCTGGATGAAGTGGTGCATCACTCGGTTGACGAAATGCTCAATGACGAGAGTTTTGCGGTGGAGTCAGTGGAGGCTTATCGCGAGAAGCTAAGCAGCCCGGCGACCGGCGAGGCGTGGAAGCGCTGGCCGTGCCTGTCTCGGCAGCTGGGTGTCGAGCTCGGCCAACCGGCCTGATTATCCTGTTCCGGCCTCTTCGCGGGCACGCCCGCTCCCACAGGTTCTGCGCTGGTTTGAGCTAAAGCGCAATCCTGTGGGAACGGGCGTGCCCGCGAAAGGGCCAGATCAGACAACTAATCCCTCGGCTCTATGCCCCAACCCCCGCAGTAGTGCGCAATCGCCCCTCGATCCGCCGCTTCAACCGCCGCTGTTCTATCAGCAACCGCGACCCATTGGCCGCATTACTGCGGTTCCAGTCCTCCAGCAGCTCAAGGCACGAATGGTCGATGTAGCTCAGGTTACCCAACGGCACATGCAACGTAGTGCCCGCCGGTACGGTATCCAGCACCTGGGTCAGCGCCGGCACCTTCAGGAACGTTGCCGCACCACTTAACCGCAGCTCCATATGCCCAGCCTTCTCCAGGCCCACCAAGTTGATCTTCAGCCGCGCCGCCTTGAACGCCAGTTTCAGCAAAGTCAGGGCAAAGCCCAGCAGCACGCCGGTCAGCAGGTCGGTAAAGATGATCGCCAGCGCTGTCGCCGCGTAGGTAAACATCGGCATGCGGCCATAACGGCCCAAACCTCGAAACGCCTTGAAATCAACCAGCTTGACCCCGGTGAACACCAGCACACCCGCCAGACTCGCCACCGGAATCTGCTGCAGCACGCTGCTCAACACCACCACGAACGCCAGTAGCCACAAGCCATGGAAGATCGCCGATGCCCGTGTCTGTGCCCCCGCCTGCACATTGGCCGAGCTGCGCACGATCACACCCGTCATCGGCAAAGCACCCAACACACCGCAGAGCATGTTGCCGATCCCCTGGGCCGACAACTCACGGTTGAAGTCCGAGCGCTGGCCGCTGTGCATGCGGTCCACCGCCGCAGCCGACAGCAGGGTTTCCGCACTGGCAATGAAGGCCAGGGCGAAGGCAGCGACCAGCAGGGTAGGGTCGGCCAGCTGCATCAGGTCATCCGGGCGGATCCAGTCGATGGCCTGGGAAAGGTCTGCCGGTACTTGCACTCGGTTGACCGGCAAGGCCAGCCACATACTGATGCCGGTCATCGCCGCAACACCCAGCAGGGCACCCGGGACGAAGCGCAGCCGCTGCGGCCGCAAGCGCTCCCAGCCCCACATGATGGCGATGGTACCCAGGCCCAGCGCACCGGCCATCCAGCCGGTACCGGCGCTTTCCTGTGGCAGGGCTGCGGCCACGGTTGCCGGGAACTCCACCAGGTTCTGCATACCGGAAGGCTGGGGCGCGGTGTCGAACATGACATGCACTTGCGACAGCACGATCAGCACGCCAATCCCCGCCAGCATGCCGTACACCACCGCTGGCGCAGTAACGCGGAACCAGCACCCCAGGCGCAGGCGCCCGGCCAGCAGCTGCAGCACCCCGGCCAACAGCAAAATCGGCCCAAGCATGGCCATGCCATGTTGGCGCACCAGCTCGAACACCAGCACTGCCAGGCCGGCAGCCGGGCCGCTGACTTGCAGCGGCGAACCGGCGAGGAAACCCACGACAATGCCGCCGATAATGCCGGTAATCAGGCCTTTGGCCGGCGGCATGCCCGAGGCGATCGCAATGCCCATACACAACGGCAAGGCCACCAGAAAGACCACCACCGACGCCAACAACTCACGCGGCAGGGCCGCTTTCAACTGTGTAATGTTCACCGTGTTTCTCCATTCTCAGTCACACGGCCATTCCCCTGGCCGTGGGCACGTTTGCCCCTGACGAGCGCGCAGGCGCGGGCCGCCAGCGAGCGTGCCGGCAGGGCAGTCAGGGAATTCAAGGCAGCAGAAGGCCGTGCCACACCCTGAAGGGTGCAGCCGGCTATCAAGGTTCTAGCGGTGGATGGGTCGCTTAGTAGCGGCCTCTCGGGGTAGCGCAGGGGACCGGCTCGCCAGCAGCCAGGGGCAGGAAGCTGTCGCTGGCGGCATCGTAAGCTTCGATCTTGCTGGTCTCGATGTCGTAGACCCAGCCATGGATGTACAGCTCACCGGCTGCCAGGCGCGAGGCAACCGAAGGGTGGGTACGCAAGTGATGCAATTGGGCGATGACGTTTTCCTTGGTCAGTACCTGCATCGTCTCGTGTTCGCTACCGCACGAGCAGTTGTTCTCGACCACGGTACGCGCCACTTCTGCATGGCGTAACCAGGCGGAAACGGTTGGCATCTTGGTCAGCGATTGCGGGTTCAGTACCGCACGCATTGCGCCGCAGTCGGAGTGGCCACACACGATGATGTGGTGCACTTTCAGTGCAAGTACGGCGTACTCGATCGCACTCGATACACCACCATTCATCTGGCCATAAGGCGGTACCACGTTACCGACGTTACGGGTCACGAACAGGTCGCCTGGCGAGCTCTGGGTGATCAGCTCGGGGACGATGCGCGAGTCGGCACAGGTGATGAACATGGCGCGTGGCGTTTGCGCGGTGGCGAGCTTCTTGAACAGCTCTTGCTGCTCGGGGAAGACGTCATGGTGAAAGCGCAGGAAGCCGTCGACGATGTGCTTCAGGGCAGCATCGGCGCTTTCCGCGGGGACCTGCGGGACGACCTTGGATGGGTCCTTGACGGGCATGATTCATCCTCTTGACGGTGTGTAGGTAAATCCATTTTACCGGTGAAAGATTCTGGCTATGCAGGGATTTAGATGACACGCACGGGCCATTGATCACAGTCGGTGTGGACTGATTTACTACGCTAGCGGGGAAACCTTAACTGAAACTTAATTCGAAGGCTCTAGAACGGGCGTTCCAGACAAGAAAGGCGGGATCTGGATAATAGCAAAAAAGCATCAGTTGCCAATATGGATTAGCAAAATTATTGGGTGTTATTAGCTGAGTTGCAGCCATCAGAACAACGCCATCTGGCCCCCCGGTGGGCAGAATGCCGAGCAATCCAGTGCCTGCGCTTCCCGCCCCTCAAAGTTCAGCCGCTTCATGGCCTTGGCAAAACGCTGGGCCAACAGCTCGGCAAACACCCCTTCACCGCGCATGCGGGTACCAAACCGGCTGTCGTACAGCTCGCCGCCCCGGCTCTGGCGGATCAGGCTCAGTACATGCGCCGCCCGTTGCGGGTAATGGTCCTGCAGCCACTGCTCGAACAGTGGCGCCACTTCCAGCGGCAGGCGCAGCATCATGTAGGCCGCGCTCTGCGCGCCGGCTTCCCTGGCAGCCTCCAACAGGCGTTCCAGTTCGCTGTCGTTGATCATCGGAATCATCGGCGAACACAACACACCCACCGGCACACCCGCTTCGCGCAATACCCGGATGGCCCTCAACCGGGCGCCGGGAGAGGCCGCGCGTGGCTCCAGCACCCGCTTGAGATCATCGTCCAGCGTGGTCAGGCTGATCATTACCCGCGCCAGGCGCTGGCGGGCCAGCTCGGCCAGCAGGTCGAGGTCACGCAACACCAGCGAACCCTTGGTGACAATGGTCACCGGATGGCGAAAACGCAGCAATACCTCAAGCAGGCGCCGGGTGAGCATGTGCTCCCGCTCGATCGGTTGGTAAGGATCGGTATTGGAGCCCAGGTTGATCGGCGCGCACACGTAGCCCGGTTTGCTCAATTGTTGCGCAAGCACCTCGGCGGCGTTGGTCTTGGCAATCAGCTTGGTCTCGAAATCGAGGCCGGGGGAAAGGTCCCAATAGGCGTGCGAGGGGCGGGCATAGCAGTAGATGCAACCATGCTCGCAGCCACGGTAAGGGTTGATGGAACGATCGAAGGGCAGGTCTGGCGAGGTGTTACGACTGATCACCGACTTGGCGGTCTCGACCCGCACTTCAGTGCCTTGCGTCTGTGGCACTTCCTGGTACCAACCATCATCCACTGCCACCGAATGGCTCGGGGCAAAGCGGTTATGGGGGTTGTGCGCCGTGCCACGGCCCTTTTGCGGTGCTGGCGGAATCATGGCTCACCTCTATACTGTATCTATATACAGTATAATGCGCGCCAGAATCTTTCCAGCACCTCTGGTCTGGCTACTTCAGGCCATGCCAGCTCAGGTACGCTGCCTGGTCAGATTGCCGACCAAGGAACACCTTGATGCCTTCGCGCAATGGGCGCGATGCGCCTGGGGATAACAGCGCATCCTGCAGGGCCTGGCCCGTGGTCCGGTTCAGCAGGCCCTCGGCCTCGAAGCGCGTGAACACGTCAAAGGCATGCACATCCGACCACAGGTAGGCGTAGTAACCCGCATCGTAACCATTCACCAGGTGGTCGAAGGATCACGGATCATGCGCTCGATCCCTTGCTCATGCGCCAGTAGCACATGGTCGAAAGCCGCACGCATGTTTTCAAGGGTGACGGAAGGGTAATCGACGGGGATGTGGCTAGCTTGCAGCAGGGGGTTGTCCATGGCGCGTCACTTTGCTCGTGGAAAGGAGCAAGAGAGCGTGCATGGCCAGCGTAGGCCAGCAGGCCTGACTATCTACCACCCGGGCCTTGCACCCGGGTGGCACCACAGCATTACTCAGCCGGTTTCTTCAGCTTCGGATTCGGGAAGAACTGCACCGTCTGTACCTTGGCCGGCGAAGCCTTCGGCGCCAGGTGATTAACCCGGGTGCCAAGCTCCTTGGGCACCGAAAGCCCCTGCTCGTTGAGGGTATCGGTGAAGCCACAGGCAACACACTCGCGGTGCGGGGTGTCGTCTTCGCTCCACATCATCAGCTTGTCAGGCTCGCTGCACGCCGGGCATACCGCCCCAGCAATGAAGCGTTTCTTGGTCTTGATCACGGCTACCTCGCTCATGCTGCAGCGCTCTCGGTGAGGCCACTGTGGCGCAGCAACGCATCGATGGAAGGCTCACGCCCACGGAAGTCGACAAACAGCTCCATTGGCTCGCGCGAACCACCACGGGCCAGGATCGCCTCACGGAACGCGCGGCCAGTTTCGGCATTCAGCACGCCTTCTTCCTCGAAACGCGAGAAGGCGTCGGCCGACAGCACTTCAGCCCACTTATAGCTGTAGTAGCCGGCTGCGTAACCGCCCGCGAAAATGTGCGCAAAGCTGTTAGGGAAGCGGTTGTACGCCGGTGGGCGCATCACCGACACCTCGTCGCGCACCCCTTCGAGCACCTGCAGCACACTGCGGCCGTCGCCATGGGTGGCATGCAGTTCGAAGTCGAACAGCGAGAACTCCAGCTGGCGCACCATCATCATGCCCGACTGGAAGTTCTTCGCCGCCAGCATCTTGTCCAGCAGGTCCTGGGGCAGGGGGGCGCCGGTTTCGTAGTGGGCGGAGATCAGCGCCAGGCCTTCCGGCTCCCAGCACCAGTTTTCCATGAACTGGCTCGGCAGCTCGACCGCGTCCCAGGCCACGCCGTTGATGCCGGAGACACCGGCATGCTCGATGCGGGTCAGCATGTGGTGCAGGCCATGGCCGAACTCGTGGAACAGGGTGGTGACTTCATCGTGGGTCAGCAGTGCCGGCTTGCCGGGTGCGGCCGGGGTGAAGTTGCACACCAGGTTGGCCACCGGGCTCTGCAAATCACCAGCGGCAGTGCGACGACGGTCACGGGCGCCGTCCATCCAGGCGCCGCCGCGCTTGTTGGCGCGGGCGTACAGGTCGAAGAAGAAGCGACCGACGTGCTGGCCGTTTTCCTTGATCTCGAACAGGCGCACATCCGGGTGCCAGCTGTCGAAGCCCTTGAGCTCCGCGATTTCGATGCCATACAGGCACTGCACGATACTGAACAGGCCGTTCAGCACCTTGTCGATCGGGAAGTAAGCACGCAGGGCTTCCTGCGACACGCTGTAGCGTTGCTCGCGCAGCTTCTCGCCAAAGTAGCCGGCGTCCCAGCTGGCCAGCTCAGGGCAGCCTTGATCGGCGGCGTAGGCCTTCAGCTGTTCCAGGTCCTGGGCGGCAAACGGCTTGGAACGCTTGGCCAGGTCACGCAGGAAGTTCAGCACCTGGTCGCTGGACTCGGCCATCTTGGTGGCCAGGCTCAGCTCGGCGTAGTTCTTGTAGCCCAGCAGCTCGGCCAGCTCCTGGCGCAGGCCGAGGATTTCCTGCATCACCGGGCCGTTGTCGAACTGGCCGGCGTTCGGGCCCTGGTCCGAGGCGCGGGTGCAGTAGGCGGCGTACAGCTCTTCGCGCAAAGCGCGGTCGCTGGCGTAGGTCATGACTGCGTAGTAGCTGGGGAATTCCAGGGTGATCAGCCAGCCGTCGAGGCCCTTGGCCTGGGCCGCGGCGGCCATCTGCGCCTTGGCCGAGTCGGTCAGGCCAGCCAGCGCGGCTTCGTCGGTGACATGCTTGGTCCAGGCCTGGGTAGCATCGAGCAGCTGGTTGGAGAAGCGGCTACCCAGCTCGCTGAGCTTGCTCTGCACTTCGGCGTAACGCTGCTGCTTGTCTGCCGGCAGGTCGATACCCGACAGGCGGAAGTCACGCAGGGCGTGCTCGAGGATAGTCTTCTGCGCCACGTCGAAGCTTGCGGCTTGCGGGCTGTCGATCAAGGCCTGGTAGGCTTCGAACAGCGCACGGTTCTGGCCCAGTTCGGTCGAGTAGGCGCTCAACGCCGGCAGGCATGACTCATAGGCCTCGCGCAGTTCAGCGCTGTTGCACACCGCATTCAGGTGGCTGACCGGGCTCCAGGCTGCGCCCAGGCGGTCGTTCAGTTCATCCATGGCCAGCACCAGGCCAGCCCAGGTGGGGTGCTTGCCCTGTTTTTCGAGGATCTCGGCAATGGCTTTACGGTTGTCGGCCAGGATCGCTTCGATCGCCGGCAACACGTGTTCGGCACGGATTTGCGAGAAGGGCGGCAGATCGTGGGATTGCAGAAGCGGGTTGTTCGCAGTCACGGTTTGGATACCTTGGCAGAAGAAACACTGCCCCATCTTAATTACAATCGACGCCGACCGCAGCAGGCAGCCTGCCTATCGGCACAGATGAGAGACGCTATCATGGCCATCCGAAGCTTCCAGCAACACACTCCGAAAGTTGGATCACGGGCCTTTATCGACCGTTCGGCGGTAGTGCTGGGCGATGTGGAGATTGGCGAAGACAGCTCGGTCTGGCCGTTGACCGTGGTGCGCGGCGACATGCACCGCATCCGCATCGGCGCACGCACCAGCGTGCAGGATGGCAGCGTGCTGCACATCACCCATGCCGGCCCTTTCAACCCGGACGGTTTCCCGCTGATCATCGGCGACGAAGTGACCATCGGCCACAAAGTGATGCTGCACGGCTGCACCCTGGGCAACCGCATCCTGGTCGGCATGGGCAGCACCATCATGGACGGCGCCATCGTCGAGGACGAAGTGATCATCGGCGCCGGCAGCCTGGTGCCGCCCGGCAAACGCCTGGTCAGTGGCTACCTGTACATGGGCAGCCCGGTGAAACAGGCGCGCCTGCTGAATGACAACGAGCGCGCCTTCTTCTCCTACAGCGCCGGCAACTACGTGAAGCTCAAGGACCAGCACCTGGCCGAAGGCTACGACCAACCGGAATGATCCCGATTACCGAGACGAACATGTACCAGCAAAACATCCTTTTCGACCTCGACGGCACCCTGACCGACCCACGCCTGGGCATCACCCGCTCGATCCAGTACGCCCTGGCCAAGCTGGGTATCGATGAACCGGACCTGACCCGCCTGGAGCACTTCATTGGCCCACCCTTGCTGCAAGCCTTCATGCAGTTCTACGGCTTCGACGAAGCCAAGGCCTGGGAGGCGGTGAACTTCTACCGGGAGCGCTTCCGCGTCACCGGCCTGTACGAGAACCTGGTGTTCCAGGGTGTGCCGGAGTTGCTTGAAGCCCTGAACGGGCAAGGCCGCACGCTGTACATCGCCACCTCCAAACCCTGGGAGTTCGCCCGTGAAATCGCCCGGCACTTCGCCTTCGACCACCACTTCAAGGTGATCTACGGCAGCGAGCTGGACGGCACCCGCACCAACAAGGTCGAGCTGATTCGCCACCTGCTGGACGAAGAAGGGCTGGACCCGGCACAGACGCTGATGATCGGCGACCGCAAGCATGACCTGATTGGCGCGCGCAGCAATGGCGTGCAGGCCGTGGCAGTAGGGTATGGGTTTGGTAGCCAAGAGGAGTTGAAGGCGGAAGAACCGGCCTACCACTTTGCGACCTTGGCCGAAATGCATCAGGCATTTCTCAAGGCTTGATGGCCCTGGGGGCTGCTTTGCAGCCCATCGCGGCCCCAAAATCTCACTGGTTAACCATCAAGCGCTGCAACGCCGCCTTCCTGTCAGCAATCGGCAACCGCCCCAGTTGCTCGACCCGCTCATAAAACCGCCCCCAATCCCTGCCCACCTCGCGGAACAGCGCCTCAAACGCCGGCACCCATTGGTCATAAAGCCCGAACGGCAACAATTTGGCATTGTTCAGCGGCCCATACACCCAGACGTCATAGCGTTTGTCACCCCCCCACTGGCCATCACGCACCTGCCGGTACTCGCGCCTCAAGCGCTCGAACTCGGCCCGCTTGGCCTGCCGCTTGTGCGCTTCATCCAATGGGCCAGCATAGATCGCCTGCAGCCGGTCACGGCTGGCCAGCACCAGCCGGATGAACTGCTCACGCGGCTGTCCCTGATCCCCGCCAATGGCGGCAAGCCCACGCGCCACGCGCCATTGCCGCGTGCCTTCCTGCTCGACGAAGGAGGCAAACGACTCGTTGAACTCGGTGTCGTTCTGCACATAAAAGCGCTGGTGAGCCAGTTCATGGAAGATCAGCGTGGCCAGGCGCTCGTCGCCCCAGCCCACCATCGAAGAGAGAATCGGGTCATCGAACCACCCCAGCGTCGAGTACGCCTCCACACCGCCAACGTACACATCCAGCCCGTCTTGCCGCATCAGCGCCGCCGCCCCACGGGCCGCGCCTTGCTGGTAGTAGCCGCGATACGCCACGCACCCCGCAATCGGGAAGCAGTGCGTAACAGGCTGCAACGACAACTCGGGCGTGGCAAAGACGTTCCACACCACATAAGGCCGGCCAATGTCGGCGTACACCCGGTAGCTTCGGTTATCCGGCAGCTTCAGCTGCTGGCTGGCGAAGACCCGCGCCTGTTCAGCGTGCGCCAGGTGCGTTCGTAATTGCGGGGGCGTCGCCGGGTCGGCTATCACCTGCGCGACAGGCTGTCGTGCACGCAGCAATTGCCACTGCCCCTCAGCCAACTGCCCATAGTAGGCAACGCTGCTGCAACCGTTCAGCAGGAGCGCGGCCAGCAGGGGAACCAAACGAATGAAAACGCGGTCGAGTGCCCCAGGGCCTGAGCGCTGCATAGGAAAAAGTCGAAGCATCCGGGACTGTCTGACTCGCTCAAGGCCGATTCACTCCAAGACTATCTCGCCAAGGGGGAGTTTCGCCATGCGTGCATTGTTGGTCGCCGGTTCACTGTTGCTGCTTTGTGCCTGTTCAACGTTGCCAGACCCGGACCCGAACCAGGCCTGGATCGACCTCACCCCCTACGACAACACGTCGCTGCACGCCGTGCAGGTCGACGAACGAGAGTGGGTCGACAGCCGCTATTTTGAGGTACCACCTGGCAGCCACGAGCTGACCGTGCGCTACCAGTTTCCGGTTACCCCCAGCAATATCGGCCCGGTCGATGAGCCGCTGTGGCGCGATTGCCAGGTCAAGCTGACCTTCAAGGACTTCAGCGCCGGGCAGCGCTACCAGCTGCAAGCCGGCAGCATTGGCTTCCGCCCCTGGATCAAGCTTTACGACCAGCAGCAAAAACTGCTCGGCCAAGGCCTGCCTGCAGGCTGCCAACGCACCTGAACCCCGCAAACGGCGCTATGCTTGTACCGTGTACATCGCAAGTGGGAGTCTTGCCATGCGCCAGCCCATGATGCTGATCGCCCTCAGTGCACTGGGGGCTTGCGCCAGCCCCTTGCCGCCCGTCGACCCCAAGCAGGCCTGGGTCGACCTCTACACCATGACCCCCGGCCGGGTGATCATGGCCGACCGCCTGGACGGAAAACGCCTGGAGGATGGCCGTTACTTCCAGGTAACGCCCGGCAAGCACGAACTGGTGGTGCGCTTCGACTATGAGATCTACTCCGGCGGCATCATGAGCCAGCCCCGGGACCGCACCTGCTACCTGACCGTGCGCTTTGACAACTTCAAGGCCGGCGAGCGCTATCGCCTGGAGGCACGGGCTCCGGTGATGGAGCCGCAGGTGCTGCTGTACGACGCCAGCCGCAAGGTGCTGGTGAACGAGCCTAGCGAAGTGTTCTGTATTCCGTGAAAGCCGGGGCTGCCAGGCAGCCCCGGGTCTCAAAGCTACTGGTCATTCTTTTGGTAGATGATCTTCTTCGTCCCGCCATCGCAGGTCCCGACCACCATATTCGGGTCCTTGACCTCGCTGTTGGGCACGATCTCCAAGGTGTAGGAAGGCACGCCCTGCGCCTGGATCTTGGCCTCGATCTCGGCTTTCAGCTCCTCGCACGGTTTCACTGCCGCCAACGTGGAGGTGGCAACCAGGGAAGCCAACACGGCGATTGCTACGCGAATCATGGAACGGCTCCTGAAGAGGCAGCGTGCTGCCGACGCTGGTTAGACTACAGCAAACCGCCACCGTTGCGCCGCTTCAGCCAACCAGCGCGGCATCCAGGCTGATCTTCGCGTTCAGCACCTTGGACACGGGGCACCCTTCCTTGGCCTTGTTGGCTATCTCCAGAAACTGCGCTTCGCTTGCACCAGGCACCTTCGCCCTGAGCACCAGATGCACGGCGGTAATGGCAAACCCATCGGGCAGCTTGTCGAGCGTCACTTCGGCAGCGGTGTCGATCCGGTCGGCAGTAAGCCCGGCTTCGCCCAGCATCATCGACAATGCCATCGAAAAACAGCCCGCATGCGCTGCACCAATCAACTCTTCCGGGTTGGTGCCCGGCGAGCCTTCAAAACGGGTATTGAAGCCGTAAGGGTTCTGCTTGAGCGCGCCGCTTTCGGTAGAAAGCAGGCCGGTGCCGTCCTTCAGGCCACCTTGCCAGATCGCTGATGCTGTCTTTTTCATGCTGCCTCCTAGTCTTTCGGTTACGAGCTTATGGGTTCAGAGGCCTGTCGCCTGCAGCAAGTTCAGACCAATCGCACGGCAAGCATTGAATCCCCCGAATGTGCCCATACAGAGTTGAAAAGGCCGCTGGCCAACCACCTTTGCGGAGGCTCCAATGACGCAGCTGCGTGACCTGAAGATTTCCACCCTCGACCTGGTGCCCGTGCGCGCCGACGCCGGCCCGGCGCAATCGCTGCGCAATTCGCTGGACCTGGCGCAACACGTCGAGCGCTTTGGCTACAACCGCTTCTGGGTGGCCGAGCACCACAACATGGACGGCATCGCCAGTTCGGCCACCTCGGTGCTGATCGGTTACCTGGCCGGGGGGACGTCGACCATTCGCGTGGGCTCAGGTGGAGTGATGCTGCCCAACCACGCGCCACTGGTAATCGCCGAGCAGTTCGGCACCCTGGCCAGCCTGTACCCCGGGCGAATCGACCTGGGACTGGGCCGTGCACCAGGTTCCGACCAGATGACGGCTTACGCCTTGCGCCGCGACCGCGCCGGTGGCCCGGACGACTTCCCTGACGATGTCGAGGAGCTGTCGCGCTACCTCGGCCCACGCACCGATGATCAAAAAGTGATCGCCGTACCGGGGCATGACACCGACGTACCCCTGTGGTTGCTGGGCTCCAGCCTGTTCAGCGCCCAGCTGGCCGGGATGCGCGGCATGCCCTATGCCTTCGCCTCGCACTTCGCACCGCGCTACATGCACGAGGCCATCCGCGTTTACCGCAACCACTTCAAACCATCGACCACGCTGGACAAGCCGTATGTGATGCTGGGCATCCCCATGGTGGTGGCCGAAACCGATGAAAAGGCCGAGTACCTGGCTACCTCGGTTTACCAGCGCATTCTGGCGCTGATTCGCGGGCAGAGCCTGATGCAAAAGCCGCCGGTCGAAAGCATGGATGGATTGTGGCTGCCCCATGAGCGGGATGCTGTGGGCAGCTTCCTGGGCCTGGCGATGATCGGCAGCCCGCAGAAGGTACGGGCCAAGGTGGAGGTGCTGCTGCAGCAAACCGGAGCGGATGAGCTGATCTTTACCTGTGACCTGTATGAACATGCAGACCGGGTGAGATCTTATGAGCTGTTGGCGCAGGCCTTGAAGACCGCATGAACTTCTTCGCGGGCTTGCCCGCGAAGAATCCAGCACAGTTAGCCGCGGCGGTACACAATCTCCTTGGTACCGGCCTCGCAGCTACCAATTACCTTGCCCGCCGGGTCCCCCTTGTTGACGATCTCCAGGGTGTACCCCTTCACGCCCTTGGCATCGAGCTTGGCCGCAATCTCCGCCTTCAGCTCTTCGCACGGCTTGCCCGCCGCCATGGCACCGCCAGCCAGGGTCATCAGGCCCAGGGCCAGAATCAGTTTGTTCATCGATCGCTTTCCTTGTGCAGATGAAATCAGAAAGGGCGCCCGCCAAGGCGCCCCCTTCCTAAATACCCCATCAAGACGGGATCATCTACCCCGGCGCAACATCAGCTGTTGGCGATACGGAAACCGACTTTCAGCGTGACCTGGAAGTGCGCGGCCTTGTTATCGCGGATATGGCCACGGGTATCGACCACCTCGAACCACTCCAGGTGCTTGATGCTCTTGCCCGCTTCGGCCAGGGCATTGTTGATCGCCTCTTCGATGCTGGTAGGCGAAGACCCCACCAGTTCGATCTTCTTGTACGTGTGATGATCGGTCATGAGCGCTCTCCTTGGGTGACGATGAAATTGAGCCTAGCAGCGCAGGCCTGGTTTATCTGCGAACCGTCACCCATGCACAAAGTTCGATCGCACTTTCACGCAAGCCAACGGTCGCACTTCTTACAGCCCATACTGCAAAGGAGAGTCAACATGCACCGTAATTCGCTGCGTAAAACGTCCCTGGAAAGCATGGAAGCGGAGATCGAGAGCCTTCTGAAAAGCCTGGAGAACCTCAAGCACGATGCGTCGGAAGAGTCCCAGAAGTCGGTGAAGGCAATCCGCAGCAACGCTGAAAGTGCCCTTCGTCATTCGCGCAGCCTGCTGAGCGATGCCTACGAAGAGGTGAAACAGCGCACCCGTCAGACCGGCATCGCCACCCGCGACTACGCCCAGGAACACCCGTACACCACCGCTGGCGTGGCCATTGGCGCACTGGGCCTGCTGGCGGCCTACCTGATGTGCAAACGCAACTAGGCGCTCTGCCGCGCCAATTCGGCACGTAGCCACTGCGCCAACTGCTCGGCGCGCCCGTCTGCGGCGCGCCTGGGCACCCACAGCGCCAGCGCGGCAGGCGTAGGGGAAAAGCCCCACGGCGCACTCAAGCGGCCCGCACGCAGGTCATCAGCGACCAATGGCTGTGGCGCAATCGCCACACCCAAACCTGCCACAGCGGCTTCCAGCAAGTAATACAGGTGCTCGAACGCCTGGCCATAGTGAATGGTTGCAGGGTCCAGCCTCTGTTCCAGCGCCCAGGTGGGCCAGGCCTGCGGGCGCGAGGTGGTGTGCAGCAGAGCTTCACCCAGCAACGCCTTGGCGGGCGCCCCCTGCAAGCGTTCAAAGCCGGCGTAATGGGGGCTCACCACTGGCCCGATACGTTCCTCGGCCAGTACATACACCTGCATGTCCGCAGGCCACGGCGGCTCGGCATACACCAACAGCGCGTCCAGCCCGGGTCGTCGCGGGTCGAGGTCTCCTTCACCCGCCGACAGGTGCAGGCGCAGCTCGGGCAAATCCGCCTGTAGCCGCCCCAGCCGTGGGATGAACCAGCGCGCCAGCAGGCTACCGGAGCAACCCAACACGAACGGCGCTTCGCTGACATCACGGCTGAGCTCGGCACACACGCTGCGCAGCCGGTCGAAGGCTTCGCCACTGGCATCGCGCAGGCGCACCCCGGCATCTGTGAGTTTGATGCCGCGCCCGTCCTTGACGAACAGGGCCACGCCCAAGTGCTCTTCAAGCACCTTGATCTGCCGGCTGACGGCACCGTGGGTAACATGCAGGGCTTCGGCCGCCTGGCTGACACTGTTCAGCCGGGCGGTGGCTTCGAATGCCCGCAGTGCGTTGAGGGGAGGGAGGTCGTGGGCCATTTTACCTGTGAGTTTTTCTGACAAGTTTGCGCAATCTTATCGGTTTTCAGCCGGGCTTGCCGTGGTTAGAGTAAAGCCCATCACTCATCCATTACGCCCTGGAGCGCCCCATGACCCAGTCCCAATACCGCCCCGGCCCCGACGCCAACGGCCTGTTCGGCTCGTTCGGCGGCCGCTACGTGGCCGAAACCCTGATGCCACTGGTGCTGGACCTGGCCCGCGAATACGAAGCGGCCAAGGCAGACCCCAAGTTCCTCGAAGAGCTGGCCTACTTCCAGCGCGACTACATCGGCCGCCCGAACCCGCTGTACTTCGCCGAGCGCCTGACCGAACACTGTGGCGGCGCCAAGATCTTCTTCAAGCGTGAAGAGCTCAACCACACCGGCGCACACAAGGTGAACAACTGCATCGGTCAGGTGCTGCTGGCCAAGCGCATGGGCAAGAAGCGCCTGATCGCCGAAACCGGCGCCGGCATGCACGGCGTGGCCACCGCCACCGTCGCCGCCCGCTTCGGTCTACCTTGCGTGATCTACATGGGCGCCACCGACATCGAGCGCCAGCAGGCCAACGTGTTCCGCATGAAATTGCTGGGCGCCGAGATCGTCCCGGTCACGGCCGGCACCGGCACCCTGAAAGACGCCATGAACGAAGCCCTGCGCGACTGGGTCACCAACGTCGAAGACACCTTCTACCTGATCGGTACCGTGGCCGGCCCACACCCGTACCCGGCCATGGTCCGTGACTTCCAGTCGATCATCGGCAAGGAAACCCGCGCCCAGCTGCAAGAAAAAGAAGGCCGCCTGCCAGACAGCCTGGTTGCCTGCGTGGGGGGTGGTTCCAACGCCATGGGCCTGTTCCATGAATTCCTCGAAGAGCCAAGCGTGCAGATCATCGGCGTCGAAGCCGGTGGCCACGGCGTGCACACCGACAAGCACGCCGCCAGCCTGAACGGCGGTGTACCGGGCGTGCTGCACGGCAACCGCACCTACCTGCTGCAGGACGAAGACGGCCAGATCACCGACGCCCACTCGATTTCCGCAGGCCTGGACTACCCGGGCATCGGCCCTGAGCACGCCTACCTGCACGAAGTGAAGCGCGTCGAGTACGTCAGCATCACCGACGACGAAGCGCTGGATGCGTTCCACGCCACCTGCCGCCTAGAAGGCATCATCCCGGCCCTGGAAAGCTCCCACGCCCTGGCCGAAGCGATCAAGCGCGCACCGAAGCTGCCCAAGGACCACCTGATGGTCGTGTGCCTGTCGGGCCGCGGCGACAAAGACATGCAAACCGTCATGAACCACATGGCCGCCCAGGAGAAACAGGCATGAGCCGTCTTGAACAACGCTTCGCCGAACTGAAAGCCGAAGGCCGTTCGGCACTGGTCACCTTCGTCACCGCAGGCGACCCGGGCTACGACGCCTCGCTGCAGATCCTCAAGGGCCTGCCGGCCGCTGGCGCCGACGTGATCGAACTGGGCATGCCGTTCACCGACCCGATGGCCGACGGCGTGGCCATCCAGCTGGCCACCCTGCGCGCCCTGGAAGCTGGCCAGACGCTGGCCAAGACCCTGCAGATGGTTCGCGAATTCCGTGTGGATAACCACACCACGCCGATCGTGCTGATGGGCTACTACAACCCGATCCACCGCTTTGGCGTGGAAAAGTTCGTGGCTGAAGCCAAGCAAGCCGGGGTCGATGGCCTGATCATTGTCGACCTGCCGCCAGAGCATGATGCCGAATTGGCTACCCCGGCCCAGGCCGCCGGCATCGACTTCATCCGCCTGACCACCCCGACCACCGACGATGCGCGCCTGCCGCGCGTGCTGGAGCGCAGCTCCGGGTTCGTCTACTACGTGTCGGTGGCGGGTGTAACCGGTGCCGGCTCGGCGACCACCGAGCACGTGACCGAGGCCATTGCCCGCCTGCGTCGGCATACCGATTTGCCGATCAGCGTTGGTTTCGGCATTCGTACGCCGGAGCAGGCCGCGAACATCGCCCGCTTGGCGGATGGTGTGGTGGTGGGGTCGGCGCTGGTCGACAAAATTGCCCAGGCCACTAGTGCCGACCAGGCAGTGAATGATGTGTTGAGCTTGTGCTCGGCATTGGCAGAAGGCGTGCGCGCCGCTCGTCGCTAAACCGCATCGCCTTCTTCGCGGACAAGCCCGCTCCCACAGGGACTACACAGATGCTGAATTTTGTGGAGGACTTGTGGGAGCGGGCTTGCCGGCGATGAGGTCATCACAGGCAACTGAGATTTACCCACCAAAAATTGACAGATCCAAAGGCCGCACAGCCCCCATCCAGATCGCATGGTCCCGGTGATCCGCCAGCTCATCCCCGGTGAGCGGGTGCATGAACACCACCAACCCCTTGCGGTACAGCGCCAACCAAGGCAACACCACCCCGATAAATTCCGGCTCGAACGCCAGCTGGCAACTCCAGTCCGGGTGCGGCCCAACCGGCTTCTGGTGCATACGCCCCATGGTCACAGGGAACAGCCGCGCCGCCTCCTCACACAGCTCACGTGCCTGATCCATCGTTGCCGGGTCGTAATAAACATGTGCGTGGTAACCCTTGATTCTTTGCACGATAACTCCCGATTACACCGCCATCAGCCACTGCGCTCCTGCTCCAGCCAGCTGACGAACCGCTCGATCAACGCCCCGCGCCGCTTGCGCGGTGGCAAAACCAGAAAATAGCCCCGACTCGACGTCAGGCTCCCCTCTAATGGCCGACATAGCAAGCCTTGATCCACCAGGCCATCCACCAGGTGCCGCCAACCAATCGCCACACCCTGACCGGCAATCGCCGCCTGGATCAGCAAGGTGTAGTTGTCAAAGCGCAACTGCCCCGCAGGTGGCGGACTGGCCACGCCAAACCCGCGAAACACCCCCGCCCAATCAAACCAGCGGCTGGCCTGCTCGCCCTTCAAATGCAACAGGGGCAACTGTTGCAAAGCCACGGCTGAAAAGGGTTTTCCATGGGTCAGGCGGGGGCTGCACACCGGGAACACTTCCTCATCGAACAGCCAGCGGCTTTCGCCCTGGTGAAAGCGCCCATCGCCAAACAGCACCGCCACATCGATGTCCGGCCGCAACATGCCCTGGCTGCGCTCACCGGTCACCAGGCTCACATCCACCTGTGGATAAGCTTCGTGAAAGCGCTGCAACCGGGGCATCAGCCAAAACGCCGCAAAAGCAAAGTCGGTGGCCACCTGCAGCACTTCGCGCTGGCCACGCCCGCTGACTTGGGCAATGCCATCATCCATCGCCTGCAAACCCTGATGCACCTGCTCGAACAGCACCTGTCCGGCTTCGGTCAGCTCGATGCCCCGGTAGATCCGGTCGAACAGGCGCGTGCCCAACTGCGCTTCCAGGCGCTTAACCTGCTGGCTCACGGCCGGTTGTGTGGTACCCAGCTCCAGCGCGGCGGCAGTAAAGCTGCGCAGACGTGCTGCCGCCTCGAACACGCGCAAGGTATCCAGTGACAGCTCGGCGAGGTGCTCAAACATAAGCTTGGCTAATCCCAGTCATTGCCCGCCATGGGCTTTACCCATGTTAGCCACAGTCGCATCTTGGTAGGCAAGCGGTTCGCATAACCCTCAACGATGGAAGCCACCATGACACGCCCGAATATCCTGTTCATCATGGCCGACCAGATGGCCGCACCTTTGCTGCCGATCTACGCCCCTTCGCCCATCCAGATGCCGCACCTTAGCCGCCTGGCCGAGCAGGCGGTGGTGTTCGACTCGGCCTACTGCAACAGCCCGCTGTGCGCGCCGTCGCGCTTCACCCTGGTCAGCGGCCAGTTGCCCAGCCGCATAGGCGCCTACGACAACGCCGCCGACTTCCCCGCAGACGTGCCAACCTATGCCCATTACCTGCGCCGGCTGGGCTACCGCACGGCACTGTCGGGCAAGATGCACTTCTGCGGCCCGGACCAGCTGCACGGCTATGAAGAACGCCTTACCAGCGATATCTACCCCGCCGACTACGGCTGGGCAGTGAACTGGGACGACCCGGATGTGCGCCCCAGCTGGTACCACAACATGTCCTCGGTGCTGCAGGCTGGCCCATGCGTGCGCACCAACCAGCTGGATTTCGACGAAGAGGTGGTGTTCAAGGCGCGCCAGTACCTGTACGACCATGTGCGCGAGAGCGATGGCCGGCCGTTCTGCCTGACCGTGTCCATGACCCACCCGCACGACCCGTACACCATCCCCAAGCGCTACTGGGACCGCTACGAGGCTGTGGATATCCCCATGCCCCACGCCGGGTTCAGCCAGTCGGAACTCGACCCGCACTCTCAGCGCCTGCTCAAGGTCTACGACCTGTGGAACAAACCGCTGCCTGTGGAAAAGATCCGCGATGCCCGCCGCGCCTACTTTGGCGCCTGCAGCTACATCGACGACAACATCGGCCAGCTGCTGCAAACCCTGGAGGAATGCAACCTGGCAGACGATACCGTGATCGTGTTCTCCGGCGACCACGGCGACATGCTCGGCGAGCGGGGCCTCTGGTACAAAATGCACTGGTTCGAGATGTCGGCACGGGTGCCATTGCTGGTTCATGCGCCGAAGCGCTTCGCAGCAAGCCGGATCAGTGCCTCGGTTTCCACCTGCGACCTGTTGCCAACCCTGGTCGAACTCGCTGGCGGCGCTGTGGATAACCACCTGCACCTGGATGGCCGCTCGCTGGTAAACCACCTGCAAGGGCAGGGCGGCCACGACGAAGTGATCGGCGAATACATGGCCGAAGGCACCGTCGGCCCGCTGATGATGATCCGCCGTGGGCCGTACAAGTTCGTGTACAGCGAAGACGACCCATGCCTACTCTATGACCTGAGCCGCGACCCGCACGAGCGGGAGAACCTCACCGGCAGCCCGGACCACCAAGCGCTGCTGCAGGCATTGGTCGATGAAGCACAGCAGCGTTGGGATATCCCCAGCCTGCGCCAGCAGGTGCTGGCCAGCCAGCGCCGCCGCCGCCTGGTGGCCGAAGCGCTGGCCATCGGCAAGCTGAAAAGCTGGGACCACCAACCGCTGGTGGACGCCAGCCAACAGTACATGCGCAACCACATCGATCTCGACGACCTCGAGCGCAAGGCACGTTATCCACAGCCCGCACCCATGGATTGAGAAGAGAGGCCGCCATGCACACGTTCTCCACCGCCGTATTCGCCCTGGCCCTGGGCGCCGCCACGGCCCACGCCGCCGACAGCGACGCGCAATGCAGCACCGTGAAAATGGCCGACCCCGGCTGGAGCGATATCGCTTCGACCAATGCCGTGGCCCGCCTGTTACTGGAAAGCCTGGGCTATCAGGTGAAAATCGACAGCCTGGCCGTACCGATCATCTACGGTGGCCTGAAGGACGGCCGTGTCGACGCCTTCCTCGGCAACTGGATGCCGGCACAGCAAGGCTTCCATGACAAGTTCATCGCCAACGGCGATGTGCAGCAACTGTCGCGCAACCTGGAAGGCACCGAGTTCACCCTGGCCGTGCCCGACTATGTGTGGAATGCCGGGGTGAAAGACTTTGCCGACCTGCAGAAGCATGCCGACCAGTTCGACAAGAAGCTGTACGGCATTGGCTCCGGCGCACCGGCCAATCTGTCGCTGAAAGAAATCATCGACAAAAATGAATTCAACCTTGGCCAGTGGAAGCTGGTGGAGTCCAGCGAGCAGGCGATGCTGGCCCAAGTCGACCGGGCGGTGAAGAAACAGCAGTTCATTACCTTCCTCGGCTGGACACCGCACCCGATGAACGTGAAGCTGAAAATGCACTACCTGACCGGCGGGGAGAAGTGGTTCGGCAGCAAAGGCGAGGTGTATACGCTGACCCGCAAGGGTTATCTACAAGCCTGCCCGAATGCGGCGAAGCTGTTGGGTAACCTTAGGTTCACGCTGGACATGGAAAACAGCATCATGGCTGAGGTTGTGGACAAGAAGATCAGTTTTGATGAAGCAGCCAAGGGCTGGGTGAAGGCACATCCCGAGCTATTGAATGATTGGTTGGCTGGGGTAACCACAAAAAGTGGTGCCGATGCCCGCGAAGCAGTAATGACAAAGCTGTAAACCGATCCCTGTGGGAGCGGGTTCACCCGCGAATGCGATAGTGGAGCAACAGACGCATTCGCGGGTGAACCCGCTCCCACAGGGAGGACAGTGCACCTCTAGGAATCTGGGTAACCCATGCATCGCATCATCCACCTGCTGCCCTTCCTCACTTGGCTCCCCCGCCAATCGGGCCGCAGCCTGCGCCAGGACCTGCTGGTGGGCCTGAGCGGTGCCATCCTTGCCCTGCCGCAATCCATCGCCTACGCCCTGATCGCCGGCCTGCCCGCCGAATATGGCCTGTACGCCGCCATCGTGCCGGTGCTGATCGCTTGCTTATGGGGTTCATCCTGGCACCTGATCTGCGGCCCGACCGCTGCCATTTCCATCGTCCTCTACGCCAGCATCAGCCCGCTGGCCGTGGCGGGCAGCGCCGATTACATCACCCTGGTGCTGCTGCTGACGTTCCTCGGCGGCATCTTCCAGCTACTGCTGGGGCTTTTGCGGTTTGGCGCGCTGGTCAATTTCGTCTCCCATTCCGTCGTGCTCGGTTTCACGCTGGGTGCTGCCATCGTCATTGCCCTGGGTCAGATGCCCAACCTGCTGGGCATGGACTTGCCCAGCCAGGCTACTGCACTGAAGACCGTGCAGGATCTGGCCAGCCACGCCGGAGAAGTCGACCTGCCTTCACTGGTGCTTGGCCTGGCCACCGTGCTGCTCGGCGTGACCTTGAAACTCTGGCGCCCACGCTGGCCGAGCCTGTTGATAAGCCTGATCCTGGTCAGCCTGCTGGCGTGGCTGTTGCCGGGCTTCTTTGGCCATGTACCACGAGTAGCGGCCTTCACCGGGCAACTTCCCCCCTTTAGCCCGCTGCCCCTGCTGGACGTGGAACTGTTGCTGCGCCTGCTGCCCAGCGCCGTGGCAGTGGGCATGCTGGGGCTGGTCACCAGCCTGTCGATTGCCCGCTCTCTCTCGGCACGCTCAGAACAGCTGATCGACCCGGATCAGGAAATACGTGCGCAGGGCCTGTCGAACATCGCAGGGGCGTTTTTCTCCGGTTACCTTTCTGCCGGCTCCTTCACCCGCTCGGGCCTGAGCTATGAAGCGGGTGCCCGCTCGCCCATGGCCGGGGTGTTTTCGGCGCTGTGGGTAGCGTTGTTCGCCGTTACCGGCGCCGGGTTGATCGCACACCTGCCGATACCCGCCATGGCCGGCAGCATTTTGCTGATCTGTTGGGGGTTGGTGGACCATCGGGGGATTCGCGCGCTGTTCCGGGTCAGCCGCTCGGAGTTTCTGGTAATGGCACTGACGGCGGCGGCGACCTTGCTGCTGGAATTGCAGACGGCGATATATGCCGGGGTGCTGGCGTCGCTGTTCTTCTATCTGAAGCGCACGTCACGGCCACGGGTACAGCAGAGCCGTGAAGGTGATGCGGATGTATTGCGGGTGGGCGGGTCGATCTTCTTTGGTGCGGCGCATTACCTGCAGGTGCGCTTGCAGCGTTGCCAAGGGCCGCATGTGGTGATCGATGCGCGGCAGGTGAATTTTATCGATTACTCGGGTGTGGATATGTTGCACCGCGAGGCGCGGCGGTTGCGGCGGTTGGGCGGGAGTTTGACCCTGCACCGGGCCAGGCCGCAGGTGATCGAGGAATTGCAGAAGCTGGAAGGGGTGGCGTTGTGCCCGATACGGTTTGAAGAGTGAGGTTGGGTTGAGATCTTGGGGCCGCTTTGCGGCCCCGACAATCTCAGCCTCGAGCCAGTTGCCGGCGCAGTTCAGCCAAAACCGGCGCCGTATCCGGCCGAACCCCACGCCAGATAAAGAAGGCTTCAGCCGCCTGCTCCGCCAGCATCCCCAACCCATCCAGCACCTTGGCCGCACCCAGCTTGGTAGCCCATTGGCAAAACGGCGTCGGCTCCTTGCCATACATCATGTCGTAGCAAACCGTACGCCCCGCCTCGACCAGGCTATCCGCAATCGGCGGCAATTCACCGGCCAGGCTCGCCGAGGTGGCATTGATGATTACATCCACCGGCTCCTGCAACCAGGCAAACCCACTGGCCACTACCGGCCCCAGTTCATCGAACTCATGTGCCAGTTGCTCGGCTTTTTCCACGGTACGGTTGGCAATCACCAGCGACTGCGGCTGGTGCGCCAGTATCGGCTCCAGCACGCCACGCACGGCGCCACCGGCCCCCAGGATGAGAATGCGCTTACCGGCAAGCTCGACCCCGGCATTCACCGTCAAGTCGCGCACCAAGCCAGCGCCATCGGTATTGTCGCCCTGCAGGGTGCCATCAGCCAGCTTGATCAGCGTGTTCACTGCGCCAGCGCGCTGGGCACGCGGGGTCAGGCTGTCGCACAGGCGGTAGGCCTCTTCCTTGAACGGCACCGTGACGTTGCCGCCAATGCCTTGCTTGAAGAAGCCGCGCGCGCAATCGCTGAACTCGTCCAGTGGCGCCAGCAGGGTGGCGTATTCCAGGTCCTGGCCGGTCTGCTCGGCGAACAGGCGGTGGATCAGCGGCGACTTGCTGTGGCCGATGGGGTTACCGAAAACGACGTACTGGTCCATGGCGGCTCCTTGGTTGTCCACAGGCTTACTGGCCAAGCCAGTCGCGGTCTTGCAGGAAGTACTCGGTCAGGCGCGCTTCTTCGCTGCCGGGCGCAGCCTTCCAGTCGTAGCCCCAACGTACCTGCGGCGGCAGCGACATGAGGATGGACTCGGTACGGCCACCAGACTGCAGGCCGAACAGGGTGCCACGGTCGTAGACCAGGTTGAACTCCACGTAGCGACCGCGACGATATTCCTGAAACTCGCGCTGCTGCGGGGTGTAGGGCGTGTCCTTGCGGCGCTGGATGATCGGCAGATAGGCGTTGACGTAGGCATCGCCGATGGCGCGGATGAAGGCGAAGCAGGTGTCGAAATCCCACTCGTTCAAGTCATCAAAGAACAGCCCGCCAATGCCGCGTGGCTCACCCCGGTGCTTGAGGTGGAAGTAGCGGTCGCACCAGGCCTTGTAGCGCGGGTACACGTCGGCGCCGAACGGCGCGCAGGCCTGCTCGGCCACGCGGTGCCAGTGGATGCAGTCTTCTTCATTGCCGTAGTACGGGGTCAGGTCGAAGCCACCACCGAACCACCACACGGCTTCTTCACCTTCCTTTTCGGCGATAAAGAAGCGCACGTTGGCGTGAGAAGTGGGCACATGCGGGTTGTGCGGGTGAATCACCAGCGACACGCCCAAGGCCTCGAAGCCACGGCCCGCCAGCTCAGGGCGGTGGGCACTCGCCGAGGGCGGCAGACCCGCACCGAACACATGGGAGAAGTTGACCCCGCCTTTCTCGATCACCTTGCCGTCGCCGATCACCCGCGTGCGGCCCCCGCCACCGGCTTCGCGCACCCAGGCGTCCTCGACGAAGCGGGCGCCGCCGTCTTCAGCTTCGAGGGCAGAGCAGATGCGGTCTTGCAGGTCGAGCAGGTAGGCTTTCACGGCCTCGGTGCGGCTAGTCATCGGGTCACCAGGAACGGGCAGGGAAGAATTCGCCGCGTAGCATACCACCGCCAGCGCGCGCGCCGCAGTTGACGGCGATCAAGCAAAGGCGTCCGATAGAAGGCCTTTTCCCGATCCCGACGACAGGAGTGCGAGATGGCCAAGCGTATCCAGTTCAGCCAGCATGGCGGCCCGGAAGTGCTGCAGTTTGTGGAATTCGAACCCGCCCCACCGGGGCCGCAGCAGGTGCGCGTGCGTAACCATGCCATCGGCCTGAACTTCATCGATACCTACTTCCGCAGCGGGTTGTATGCGCCGCCGACCCTGCCTTCGGGCCTGGGCACCGAGGCCGCAGGTGTGGTCGAGGCCGTGGGCGAAGGCGTTACTCGGTTGAAGGTAGGGGATCGCGTGGCCCATGCCGGTGGCCCGCTGGGTGCGTACAGCGAGGTGCATACGCTGCCGGAGGCCAACCTGGTCAAGCTGCCCGACAGCATCAGCTTCGAGCAGGCAGCGGCGGTGATGCTCAAGGGTTTGACCGTGCAGTACCTGCTGAAGCAGACCTATGAGGTGAAGGCGGGTGACGTGATCCTGTTCCACGCGGCGGCTGGCGGTGTGGGTTCGCTGGCGTGCCAGTGGGCCAAGACCTTGGGTGCCAAGCTGATCGGAACCGTGAGTTCTGCCGAAAAGGCCGAGCGGGCCAAGGCGCTGGGGGCGTGGGAAACCATCGACTACAGCCGTGAAGATGTGGCCAAGCGCGTGCTGGAACTGACCGATGGCAAGAAATGCCCGGTGGTGTACGACGGCGTGGGCGCCGATACCTGGCTGACCTCGCTGGATTGCCTGCAACCGCGCGGGTTGATGGTGAGCTTCGGCAATGCCTCGGGCGCGGTGAGCGGGGTGAACCTGGGGATTTTGGCGCAGAAGGGCTCGCTGTATGTCACCCGGCCAACTCTGGCGAGCTATGCCAACAATGCCGAGAATACCCAGGCCATGGCTGATGACCTGTTTGCAATGATTGCGAGTGGCAAGCTGGTTGTGGATATCCAGCAGCGGTATCCGCTGAGTGAAGCGGCCAAAGCGCAGGCGGAGCTGTCGGCGCGCAGGACCGTGGGCTCGACTGTACTGATCCCCTGAGCCAGACACTTCACCCTGTGGGAGCAACTGTCTTGTACAAGACCTAAAAGCTGGCGCGATCATTGTGGGAGCGGGCGCGCCCGCTCCCACAGAGGCCCGAACCCACCCGCGAGCGCTGTGGATAGATTCAGCCCGGGCGCACCACTTCGCCAGTTGCCAGGTTACGAATCACACTCGGGTTCTTCCGCCCCCCCAGCGCGCCGCCCAGCACCATGTCCAGCTGGCCATGGAAATACTGCTCCACCCGCAACCGGGTCTTCGCCGCCGGGCGCCCGCCCGGGTTGCACGAGGTGGAAATCAGCGGCCCCACCAACGCGCACAGCTCACGCACCACCGGGTGATCACTGACCCGCAGCGCCACGGTGTCATGCTGCCCTGTCACCCACTCGGGCAACAGGTCCTGGTGCGGCACCAGCCAGGTGTTCGGCCCCGGCCAGGTGCTGCCCATGCGGTCGATCCAGTCTTCGGGGAAGTCCTCGAACAGGAAGTCGAACTGGCGGATGTTGTCGGCGATCAGGATCAGCCCTTTATCCACAGGCCGCGATTTCAGCGCCAGCAGGCGATACACCGCGTCCTCGTTCCACGGGTCGCAGCCCAGGCCCCAGACCGCTTCCGTCGGGTAGGCGATCACCGCGCCCGCCCGTACCTCACGTGCGGCTTGTTGCACACGAAAACTGCTCACCATTGCTGTCTCTCCGCCTATATACCTTGCTTGTGTGCAGTGTACTTAGCCCGCACGGGCAAACCAACGCCCGGCTTCATTGCTGACCCGGCCTTCCAGCTCCAGCTCGGTCAGTTGCACCAGCACTTCGGCCAGCGGCAGCTCGCTGCAATGCGCCAGGCTTTCGCTGGTTTGCGGCGCGGCATGCAGCAGGGCAAGCAGGGGATGGTCGAATTTGTCCACAATGGCGGGCGGCAGGTTTTGCCAACCCTGCAAGCTTTCCAGGATCTGATCCACGCTTTCCACCAGCAGCGCGCCATCACGGATCAACTGGTGGCAGCCCTTCGAACCCGGGTGGTGAATGGAGCCCGGTATCGCATACACCTCGCGGCTTTGCTCGGCCGCCAGGCGGGCGGTGATCAGCGAACCACTGGCCAGGCTGGCTTCGACCACCAGCACGCCCAGCGACAGCCCACTGATGATGCGATTGCGCCGCGGGAAGTTACCGGGCAATGGCCCGGCATTCAGCGGGTACTCGGAAACCAGTGCGCCGCCATGGTCGATCATCGCCTGTGCAAGCTCCAGGTGCCGCTGTGGATAAAGTTTTTGCAACCCCGTGCCAAGCACGCCAATCGTGCCCCCACCAGCCTGCAACGCAGCCCGATGAGCGGCACCATCGATACCCACAGCCAAGCCGCTGGTGATAGTAAAACCGGCCTGCGCCAGGTAGCGGGAAAATGCCGCAGCGGTGTCGAGCGCCGGTGGTGTGGCACGCCTGCTGCCCACAATGGCCAGCTGTGGACGTTCGAGCAACGCAGGTTCGCCAGCCACGAAAAGCAGCGGCGGCGCATCGTCGATTTCCGCCAACAATGCAGGGTAATCGGGGCCGTCCCACATCAGTAAATGCTGGCCAGGTCGCTCTAGCCAGGCCATTGCGGCCAGTGCGCCATCGCGCACTTCGGCACTGCGCCGCGCGTCGATGGTGATCTGTGGGATGCCCAGTGCACGCCAGGCCGAACCCGGTGCACTGAGTGCAGAGCAGGCACTGCCAAAGGCATCGAACAATATGCGAAAACGTCGCAGTCCCATCCCGGTAAGGCAGTGCAGGCGTAATCGTGCATCCAGTTCGGCAGGCGAACAGAGCGACGAATGGTGAATTGGCATAGGGATCATCCTTGATCGAAACAGGGCCATTTACGTGGCACAACCTGTGGATAACTCTGTGAGTAACACTTTGAAAAGCTGTCCATTGATTGAAGGCTATCAAGCCCATAAACACCCTAGACGAGCTTGCCAGGTGCCGAAATCCCCGTTTCCCTTTATTATGTGTGCTCAGTTTTCAACCGAACGCACAGTGACTGCCTGACCTTATGGCCATCTTGAACATTCTCGAATTCCCGGACCCGCGCCTGCGCACCATCGCCAAGCCGGTGACGGTGTTCGACGACGCCCTGCGTCAGCTGATCGACGACATGTTTGAAACCATGTACGAAGCCCCTGGCATCGGCCTGGCCGCCACCCAGGTGAACGTGCACCTGCAGGTCGTGGTCATGGATCTCAGCGAAGACCGCAGCGAGCCGCGCGTCTTCATCAACCCCACGGTCGAAGAGCTGACCCATGACATGGGCCAGTATCAGGAAGGCTGCCTGTCGGTACCGGGCTTCTACGAGAACGTCGACCGCCCGCTGCGCGTACGGGTCAAGGCCCAGGACCGCGACGGCAAGCCGTACGAGCTGGAATGCGAAGGCCTGCTGGCGGTGTGCGTGCAGCACGAATTCGATCACCTCAACGGCAAGCTGTTCGTTGACTACCTGTCGCAGCTCAAGCGCGACCGGATCAAGAAGAAGCTGGAAAAGCAGCACCGCCAGCAAGCCTGATCCCCACCTTCCAGAAGGCTTGCTCCGGCAAGCCTTTTTCTTTTTGAAGCGAGAACTCCATGCGCATCGTCTTTGCAGGCACTCCAGAGTTTGCCGCCGAACACCTCAAGGCCCTGCTCGACAGCCCGTACGAAATCGTGGCTGTCTACACCCAGCCAGACCGCCCTGCCGGCCGTGGCCAGAAGCTCATGCCAAGTGCGGTCAAGGCGCTGGCCGTGGCCCATGACATCCCGGTGTTCCAGCCACAGACACTGCGCAATGCCGAAGCGCAGGCTGAACTGGCCGCGCTCAAGCCAGACCTGATGGTGGTGGTCGCCTACGGCCTGATCCTGCCCCAGGTGGTGCTGGATATCCCGCGCCTGGGCTGCATCAATAGCCATGCCTCGCTGCTGCCACGCTGGCGCGGTGCCGCACCGATCCAGCGTGCCGTGGAAGCTGGCGACGCCGAGAGCGGTGTAACCGTGATGCGCATGGAAGCAGGCCTGGACACCGGCCCGATGCTGCTCAAGGTGGTGACCCCGATCAGCGCCGACGACACCGGCGGCACCTTGCACGACCGCCTGGCCGAAATGGGCCCGCCTGCCGTGGTACAGGCCATTGCCGGCCTGGCCGACGGCTCGCTGCAAGGCGAAGTGCAGGACGATGCCCTGGCTACCTACGCGCACAAGCTGAACAAGGACGAAGCCCGCATTGACTGGAGCCGCCCGGCTGTCGAACTGGAGCGCCTGATCCGCGCCTTCAACCCGTGGCCGGTGTGTCACAGCACCCTTGATGGCGAAAGCGTCAAAGTGCTGGCCGCCAACCTGTCCACCGGCAAGGGCGCCCCTGGCGAAATTCTGTCAGCCAGCAAGGACGGCCTGGTCGTCGCCTGCGGTGACCGGGCGCTGAGCCTCACCCGCCTGCAACTGCCCGGCGGCAAGGCGCTGAACTTCAGCGACCTGTTCAACAGCCGCCGCGAGAAGTTTGCCGCCGGCAAGGTGCTGGGCCAATGAACCCACGCCTCGCCGCCGCCCGTGCCCTTGCCGCTGTACTTAGCGGCAAGGCTTCGCTGAACAGCTCGCTGCCGGCGCAGCTGGACAAGGTCGACGAGCGCGACCGTGGCCTGACCCAGGACCTGGCGTTCGGCACCGCGCGCTGGCAGCCTCGCCTCGACCTGCTGGCCGCGCAACTGCTGCAAAAGCCGTTCAAGGCCGCCGATGCCGATGTGCAGGCGCTGCTGCTGGTCGGCCTGTATCAGTTGTTCTACACCCGTATTCCCGCCCACGCCGCCATCGGCGAAACCGTCGGCTGTGCCGACAAGCTGAAGAAGCCGTGGGCCAAAGGGCTGCTCAATGCCGTACTGCGCCGCGCCCAGCGCGAAGGCGAGGAGCTGTTGGCAAGCATGGAGCGCGACCCGGTGGTACGCACCGCCCACCCGCGCTGGCTGCAAAAGTCGCTGAAAGCGTTCTGGCCGGAGCAGTGGGAAGCCATCTGCGCCGCCAATAACGCCCACCCTCCGATGATTTTGCGGGTAAACCGCCGTCATCACAGCCGCGATGCCTACCTGGCATTGCTGACCGAGGCGGGCGTCAGCGCCAGTGCCTGCCAGTACAGCCGTGACGGCATCGTGCTGGCCGAAGCTTGCGACGTACGCGGCCTGCCAGGCTTCGCCGAAGGCTGGGTGAGCGTGCAGGACGAAGCTGCGCAGCTGTCCGCCGACCTGCTCGAACTGGCTCCCGGTCAGCGCGTGCTGGACGCCTGCTGCGCCCCGGGAGGCAAAACCTGCCACCTGCTCGAAGCCGAAGCCGGCCTGGCCCACGTAGTGGCCATCGACCTGGAAGCCAAGCGCCTGACCCGCGTACGCGAGAACCTTGACCGCCTGCAACTGGACGCCGAGCTGATCGCCTGCGATGCCCGTGACACCGCCAGCTGGTGGGACGGCAAGCCATTCCAGCGCATCCTTCTCGACGCCCCGTGCTCGGCCACTGGCGTGATCCGCCGCCACCCGGACATCAAGCTGACTCGCCAGGCCGACGACATTCCGGCCCTGGCTTCACTGCAAGGCGAGCTGCTGGATGCCCTGTGGCCGACCCTGGAAGTAGGCGGCATGCTGCTGTACGCCACCTGCTCCAGCCTGCCGACCGAGAACACCGAAGTGATCGACGCCTTCCTGGCCCGCACCCCGGGCGCCCGTGAGCTGGGCCTGGCCACCGAGGCCGGGCTGCGCCAGCCCCACGGTCGCCAGCTGCTGGCCCAGGAAGGCGGCCACGACGGTTTCTACTATGCCAAGCTGATCAAGATCGCCGCCTCGCGCGGATAAGAACAAAAGGTAGGGAGTAGCGGATGAAGATCATCATCCTCGGCGCAGGCCAGGTAGGCGGTACGCTGGCAGAGCACCTGGCCAGCGAAGCCAACGACATCACCGTGGTCGACACCGATGGCGACCGCCTGCGCGACCTGGGCGACCGCCTGGACATCCGCACCGTGCAAGGCCGCGGCTCGCTGCCGACGGTGCTGCGCCAGGCCGGTGCTGACGATGCCGACATGCTGGTAGCGGTGACCAACAGCGATGAAACCAACATGGTCGCCTGTCAGGTAGCCTATTCGCTGTTCCACACCCCGACCAAGATCGCCCGTGTACGCGAGTCGGCCTACCTCACCCGCGAAGAGCTGTTCGACAACGACCATATCCCGGTCGACGTGCTGATCAGCCCTGAGCAGGTGGTGACCAACTACATCAAGCGCCTGATCGAACACCCGGGCTCGCTGCAGGTGATCGACTTCGCCGAAGGCAAGGCCCAGCTGGTGGCGGTAAAGGCTTACTACGGTGGCCCGCTGGTCGGCCAGCAACTGCGCCAGATTCGTGCCCACATGCCGAACGTCGATACCCGCGTGGCAGCCATCTTCCGCCGCGACCGGCCGATCACCCCACGGGGCGACACGGTAATCGAAGCCGACGACGAAGTGTTCTTCATTGCCGCGAAGAAGGACATCCGCGCCGTGATGGGCGAGCTGCGCCGCATCGACGAAACCAACAAGCGCATTGTCATCGCCGGGGGCGGGCAGATCGGCGAACGCTTGGCCGAGGCCATCGAAAGCCGCTACCAGGTGAAGATCATCGAGATGAGCCCCGCCCGTTGCCGGCACCTCTCCGATACCCTGGAAAGCACTGTGGTGCTGCAGGGCAGCGCTTCGGACAAGGACCTGATGCTCGAAGAGAACATCGCCGACGCCGATATTTTCCTGGCGCTGACCAACGACGACGAAGCCAACATCATGTCGTCGCTGCTGGCCAAGCGCCTGGGCGCGGGCAAAGTGATGACCATCATCAACAACCCGGCCTATGTCGACCTGGTGCAGGGCGGCGATATCGACATTGCCATCAGCCCGCAGCTGGCCACCATCGGCACCCTGCTGGCGCACGTGCGCCGTGGCGACATTGTCAGCGTGCACTCGCTGCGCCGTGGCGCGGCCGAGGCCATCGAAGCGGTGGCTCACGGGGATTCGAAGTCAAGCAAGGTGGTGGGCAAAGCCATCGAAGACATCGCCCTGCCACCGGGTACCACCATTGGCGCAATCATTCGTGACGAAGAAGTAATGATTGCCCACGACGACACCATGATCGAGTCGGGTGACCATGTGATCCTGTTCGTTGTGGATAAAAAGCATATTCGGGATGTGGAGAAGCTGTTCCACGTCGGCTTGAGTTTCTTCTAGGAGAAGAAGGCATGCGCGAATCGCTGGAGAAGATGCTGGCCAAGGGTGTGGATAACCCGCTGCTGAGGTTTGGCCTGGGCAAGGCCTGGCTGGATGAAGGCAACGGCGCTGAAGCGGCGGAGCACCTAGCCCGGTGTGTTGAGCAGGATCCGAAGTACTCCGCAGCCTGGAAGCTGCTGGGCAAGGCGTATCAGTTGCAGGGCGACCTGACGGCGGCGCGCAAGGCCTGGGAGGAGGGGATCGAGGCAGCGCTGGCCCATGGGGACAAGCAGGCCGAGAAAGAGATGGCCGTGTTTCTGAAGAAGCTCAACAAAGTCTGAAATTACCGGGGCGGCTTTGCCGCCCATCGCAGCGGTTCGTTGCCACGACAAGCCAGCTCCCACAGGGACCGAGTGGGAGCTGGCTTGCCTGCGAATGGGGCGCGAAGCGCCCCGAAAATCTCAGTACCAGCGCGGCTCGCCCGCCGGGCGCTTCTTGAAGCGCTTCATGCTCCACATGTACTGGCTCGGGTACTCGCGCACATAACGCTCGACCACCTTGCTCATTGCCGCGGCCGACACGTTCACGTCGGTGCTGTACATCTCTTCTGGCGCAGCTTCCAGGAACACTTTGAAGCCCGAGCCATCCGGCAGCCGCAGCGCATGCAGGAACACCCCCACCGCCTTGCCACCGGCCAGCATGTTCGGCACGAACTTGCTGGTCAGCGCCTGGGTGCCGAGGAACGGTACGAACACCCCCGCCGATTCCGCTGGCTCCGGGTCGGCAGGAATACCCACCTGGCCACCCCGGCGCACTTCCTTGATCACGCTGAGAATGCCTTCCTTGGTCGAAGGCGCCACGCGGTTGCCCATCTGCACGCGCTGCTCGCGCAGCAGGTCATCCACTGCCTTGAGCTTGGGTGGGCGGTAGAAGATGATCGGTTTGCACTGGTTGCAGTAGAAGTGGTTCAACACCTCCCAGTTGCCCAGGTGGCTGGTGATACCCACCACACCCTTGCCCGAGGCCAAAGCCTGTTCCAGCACTTCCAGTCCATGCACTTCCTTGACCAGCTCCAGCGAACGCTGCGGCGGCCAGATCCAGGCACAGGCACTTTCGACAAAGGACTTACCAATATCCCGTAGCGCCTGGCCGACCAGTTGCTCACGGGCAACCGGGTCCATCTCCGGGAAACACTTGGCCAGGTTGATGCGCACCACGTTGCGCGAACTGTTGGGGATCTTCCACATCAGCCAGCCAATACCCGCGCCGACGCGCTGCACAGCACCCCAGGGCAGCTTGGCAAACAGGCGCAGCACCCCGACCATCAGGGCGCCCTTGAACTTTTCCACAGGCGAATTCCTTATTTCAGCAAGGCGCGCATTGTAACCCCTCAGCGCAGCAAGGCGGCGTAGCGATCGCAATCGGTGGTGTGGTCCATGACCATGCCGGTAGCTTGCATGAAGGCGTAGCAGATGGTCGGGCCGACGAACGTGAAGCCGGCTTTCTGCAGGGCCTTGCTCATGGCCTTGGCTTCATCGGTGACCGCCGGCACATCGCTACGGCCCGCGAAATGGTTGACCTTCGGCTCCCCGCCAACGAACGACCATAACCAATCGGCGGGGTTATCCACAGCCAGCCAGGCCTGCGCGTTGCGCCGGGCGGCCTTGAGTTTGAGCCGGTTGCGGATGATGCCGGCATCCTGCATCAGTTCTTCGATACGTTCGTCGCTCATGGCGGCCAACTGCACAGGGTCGAAGCCGTACATCACCTCGCGATAACGCGCGCGTTTGCGCAAAACAGTGATCCACGAAAGCCCCGCCTGGAACCCTTCGAGCAAAAGCATCTCGAAGAGCAACGCCGGGTCGCGCTGTGGCGTTCCCCATTCCTGGTCATGGTAGGCCTGGTACAACGGATCGTCGGTACACCAAAAGCAGCGTGGCATAAGGCTCCAATGAGTAGAGGGCGAGGCGAATCAGGTTATACTCCCGCTCTTTACATCCGCATCCCCAGATACAGGTGAATTTCGTGAGCCAGCCTACGCCAGCCGTGCGTACCTTCCAAGACCTGATCCTCGCCCTGCAAAACTACTGGGCAGCTCAAGGTTGTGTGGTGCTTCAGCCCTACGATATGGAAGTAGGCGCCGGCACTTTCCACACCGCTACATTCCTGCGCGCCGTGGGTCCAGAAACCTGGAACGCCGCCTATGTGCAGCCTAGCCGTCGCCCTGCCGACGGGCGGTATGGCGAAAACCCCAACCGCCTGCAGCACTACTACCAGTTCCAGGTGGTGCTCAAGCCGAACCCGGCCAACTTCCAGGAGCTTTACCTCGGCTCGCTGAAAGCCATCGGCCTGGACCCGCTGGTGCACGACATCCGCTTCGTCGAAGACAACTGGGAATCGCCAACCCTCGGCGCCTGGGGCCTGGGCTGGGAAATCTGGCTGAACGGCATGGAAGTGACCCAGTTCACCTACTTCCAGCAGGTAGGCGGCATCGAGTGCTACCCGGTCACCGGTGAAATCACCTACGGGCTGGAGCGCCTGGCCATGTATATCCAGGGCGTCGACTCGGTGTACGACCTAGTGTGGGCCGACGGCCCGTTCGGCAAGGTCACCTATGGCGACGTGTTCCACCAGAACGAAGTGGAGCAGTCGACCTACAACTTCGAACACGCCAACGTCGACAAGCTGTTCGAACTGTTCGACTTCTACGAAAGCGAAGCGAACCGCCTGATCAAGCTGGAGCTGCCGCTGCCGACCTACGAAATGGTCCTGAAGGCCTCGCACACCTTCAACCTGCTGGACGCCCGCCGCGCCATCTCGGTTACCGAGCGCCAGCGTTACATCCTGCGTGTACGTACCCTGGCCCGGGACGTGGCGCAAAGCTATCTGCAAGCCCGCGCACGCCTGGGCTTCCCGATGGCCACCCCTGAACTGCGTGACGAAGTGTTGGCTAAGCTGGAGGCTGCACAATGAGTGCTCAAGATTTCCTGGTAGAACTGGGCACCGAAGAGCTGCCACCGAAAGCCCTCGCCAGCCTCGGCGAAGCCTTCCTGGCCGGTATCGAGAAGGGCCTGCAAGCTGCTGGCCTGAACTACACCGGCAAGCAGGTGTATGCCGCACCGCGTCGCCTGGCCGTGCTGATTCGCCAGCTGGATGTGCAGCAGCCTGACCGCAGCATCAACATCGACGGCCCGCCCCTGCAGGCTGCTTTCAAAGACGGCGAGCCGACCCAGGCTGCCCTGGGCTTCGCCAAGAAGTGTGGCGTGGAACTGGCCGAAATCGACCAAAGCGGCCCCAAGCTGCGCTTCTCCCAGCACATCCCGGGCAAGGCCACTGCCGGTCTGCTGCCAACCATCGTCGAAGATTCGCTCAACGACCTGCCAATCCCCAAGCGCATGCGCTGGGCGGCCAGCCGTGAAGAGTTCGTGCGCCCAACGCAATGGCTGGTGATGCTGCTGGGCGACCAGGTGGTCGACTGCACCATCCTGTCGCAGAAGGCCGGCCGTGAATCCCGTGGTCACCGCTTCCACCACCCGGAGAACGTGGTCATCACCACCCCGGCCAACTACGTCGAAGACCTGCGCAAAGCCTACGTGCTGGCCGACTTCGCCGAGCGGCGCGAGCTGATCAGCAAGCGTACCGCCGAGCTGGCCATGCAGCAGGAAGGCACTGCCATCGTGCCACCGGCGCTGCTGGACGAAGTGACTGCCCTGGTCGAGTGGCCGGTGCCGCTGGTGTGCTCGTTCGAGGAGCGCTTCCTCGAAGTGCCGCAGGAAGCCCTGATCACCACCATGCAGGACAACCAGAAGTACTTCTGCCTGCTGGACAGCGAAGGCAAGCTGCTGCCGCGCTTCATCACCGTGGCCAACGTTGAAAGCCGCGACCCGAAGCAGATCGTGCAGGGCAACGAGAAGGTCGTGCGCCCACGCCTGACCGACGCCGAGTTCTTCTTCAAGCAAGACAAGAAACAGCCGCTGGAAACCTTCAACGAGCGCCTCAAGAACGTGGTGTTCCAGGCCCAGCTGGGCACTGTATACGACAAAGCCGAGCGCGTCTCCAAACTGGCCGCCTTCATCGCCCCGCTGATCGGCGGCGACGCCCAGCGCGCCGGCCGTGCCGGCCTGCTGTCCAAGTGCGACCTGGCCACCGAGATGGTTGGCGAATTCCCTGAAATGCAGGGTGTTGCCGGTTACTACTACGCGCTCAACGACGGTGAGCCGGAAGATGTGGCCCTGGCCCTGAACGAGCAGTACATGCCGCGCGGTGCTGGCGCCGAGCTGCCGCAGACCCTTACCGGGGCTGCCGTGGCCATCGCCGACAAGCTCGATACCCTGGTGGGTATCTTCGGCATCGGCATGCTGCCAACCGGCAGCAAAGACCCGTACGCCCTGCGCCGTGCTGCCTTGGGCGTGCTGCGTATCCTGATCGAGAAGCAGCTGGACCTGAACCTGACCGGCGCGGTCGAGTTCGCGGTCAAGCAGTTCGGTGCCAAGGTCAAAGCTGCCGGCTTGTCGGAGCAGGTGCTGGAGTTCATCTTCGACCGCCTGCGTGCACGTTACGAAGACGAAGGCATCGACGTGGCCACCTACCTGTCGGTGCGTGCCCTGCAGCCAGGCTCTGCCCTGGACTTCGACCAGCGCGTACAGGCCGTGCAGGCCTTCCGCAAGCTGCCGGAAGCCGAAGCCCTGGCCGCGGTGAACAAGCGTGTGTCGAACCTGCTGAGCAAGGCCGAAGGCGCCATCGCCGAACAGGTCGAGCCCAAGTACTTCGACAATGCCAACGAGTTCTCCCTGTACTCGGCCATTCAGCAGGCCGACCAGGCCGTGCAACCGATGGCTGCTGCACGCCAGTACAGCGAATCGCTGGCCCGCCTGGCGGCCCTGCGTGACCCGGTGGACGCCTTCTTCGAGGCGGTGATGGTCAACGCCGAAGACGCCAAGGTACGCGCCAACCGTTATGCCCTGCTCAGCCGCCTGCGCGGTCTGTTCCTGGGCGTGGCCGACATTTCGCTGCTGGGGTAAGCCTTGAAACTGCTGATTCTCGACCGTGACGGGGTGATCAACCATGACTCCGACGCCTATATCAAGACGCTGGAAGAGTGGGTACCGATCCCGGGTTCGGTCGAAGCGATCGCGCAGTTGAGCAAGGCGGGCTGGAAGGTGGCCGTGGCCACCAACCAGTCCGGTATTGCCCGTGGCTATTACACGCTGGCAACCCTTCAGGCCATGCACGCGCGCCTGCGCGCGCTGGTGGCCGAGCAGGGCGGCGAGGTGGGCCATATCGTGTATTGCCCGCATGGGCCGGACGAAGGCTGCGGTTGCCGCAAGCCCAAGCCTGGCATGCTGCGGGCTATCGCCGAGCATTACCAGGTCGGCCTTGAGGGCGTCTGGTTTGTTGGCGATAGCAAAGGTGACCTGGAGGCCGCCCTGGCCGTCGGTGCACAACCCGTGTTGGTGAAAACCGGCAAGGGCGAGCGGACCCTGGAAAAAGGTGTCCCGGAAACTACACTGATTTTCGACGATCTGGCAGCTATCGCCAGAGAACTAATTTAAACAGTGCGCTTCTGGCGCACTTTTCTCAGGCGGGCATGCCCCGCAATGGTACAAGCCACTATGTCGATCCTGCAGGCGATCAGAATCTTTCTTTTTTACCTGCTGCTGGGCACCAGTTCGCTGCTGTGGTGCTCGCTGAGCTTTTTCGTCGCGCCGTTCCTGTCGTTCCCCAAGCGCTACAAGTTCATCAACGTATATTGGTGCCGCTGCGCGCTGTTCCTGGTGCGCACCATCCTCGGCATCGACTACAAGATCACGGGTGCCGAGAACGTGCCCAATGAGCCTTGCGTGATCCTGTCGAACCACCAGAGCACCTGGGAAACCTTCTTCCTGTCCCAGTACTTCTCGCCGTTGAGCCAAGTGCTCAAGCGCGAGCTGCTGTATGTGCCGTTCTTCGGCTGGGCCATGGCCATGCTGCGACCGATCGCGATCAACCGCGACAACCCCAAGGAAGCCCTGCGCCAGGTAGCGAGCAAGGGTGACGAGCTGCTCAAGCAGAAGACCTGGGTGCTGATTTTCCCGGAAGGCACCCGCGTGCCCTTCGGCACGGTGGGTAAGTTTTCCCGTGGCGGTACCGCTCTGGCGGTAAATGCCGGGCTGCCGGTGCTTCCGATTGCCCACAACGCGGGCAAGTTCTGGCCAAAGACGGGTTGGGGCAAACGCTCTGGCACCATCGAGGTGGTCATTGGCGAACCCATGTACGCCAACGGCAGCGGGCCACGTGCCATTGCAGAGCTCAACGACCGCGCCGCAGCGTGGAACGAGGCGACTCAGCGGGCCATGGGTTCGCTGCCGCCAGCAGCGGAAAAACCCCAGGAACAGACAGCTTGATTTTCTGTGGATAACTTGTGAGCAGTTTTTCGATCGAATGCTTCAAGTGATCTCTAAGTAATTGAATTAACTGTTTATTTCCACGTATGACATTTTTCTTAAAATCGTGCATAAGTTTTTTCGGGGCATAAAAAAACCGGCTTTTACAGCCGGTTTTTTTATGGCGTGTGGACAGCATCAGACCTTGTCGATATCCACATCCTTGGTTTCTTTGAGGCAGAAGATACCCACCACCAGGCTCACCCCGGTCACCAGAATCGGGTACCACAGCCCGTAGAAAATATCACCGGTGTACACCACCAGCGCGAACGAAACCGTCGGTAGGAAGCCGCCGAACCAGCCGTTGCCAATGTGGTAGGGCAGTGACATCGAGGTGTAGCGGATACGGGTCGGGAACAGTTCGACCATTACCGCCGCCAAGGGGCCGTAGGTCATGGTCGCGATCAGAATCATCGCCACGATCAGCACCACCACCATCACCTGGTTGACCTGCGCCGGGTCGGCCTTGGCTGGGTAGCCCGCCTGCTCGATTGCCGCGCGCATGGCGGTTTCGTCGAAGCCATTGATGGCCTTGTCGCCAATATTCACCACTACATCACTGCCCGCCACGCTTACCGATTTGTACGGCAAGCCCTGCTTGACCAGGAACGTCTTGACCTTGTCGCACGGGCTGTCGAAACGCGCTTTGCCCACCGGGTCGAACTGGAAGGTGCAGCCTTGCGGGTCGGCGGTTACCACGATCGGCGCCTGGCGGCTGGCGGCATCAATCTGCGGGTTGGCGTAGTGGCTCAGAGCCTTGAACAGCGGGAAGTACAACACGGTGGCCAGCAGCAGGCCGAGCATCAGAATCGGCTTGCGACCGATACGGTCGGACAACCAGCCGAAGAACACGAAGAACGGCGCACCAATCACCACACTGATGATCAGCAGGGTGTTGGCCTGTGCCGGGTCCATCTTCAGCATCTGGGTCATGAAGAACAGCACGTAGAACTGTGCCGTGTAGAAGGTCACGGCTTGCCCGGCGTTGATGCTGAACAGAGCGGTAAGTACCACTTTCAGGTTTGGCCAGGAGGTGAACGACTCACGGATCGGCGATTTGCTCACCTTGCCCTGGGCCTTCATTTTCACGAACGCCGGCGATTCGTGCATGCTCATACGAATCCAGGTGGAGATGGCCAGCAGCACGATCGACAGCAGGAACGGCAGGCGCCAGCCCCAGGTTTCGAACTGGTCGCCGCTGATATAGCGGCTGCCCAGTACCACCAGCAGCGACAGCAGCAGCCCAAGGGTGGCGGTGGACTGGATGAAACCGGTGTGGAAGCCACGCTTGCCAGGCGGTGCGTGTTCAGCCACATAAGTGGCAGCACCGCCGTACTCACCGCCCAGTGCCAGCCCCTGCAACATCCGCAAAATCACCAGGATGATCGGTGCTGCGATGCCGATGCTGGCATAGGTGGGCAACAGCCCCACTGCGAAGGTGGACAGGCCCATCAGCACGATGGTGACCAAAAAGGTGTACTTGCGCCCGATCATATCGCCCAGGCGGCCGAACACCAGCGCACCGAAGGGCCGCACCAGAAAACCGGCGGCGAAGGCCATAAGGGCGAAGATGAAGGCAGTGGTGTCGTTCACACCCGCAAAAAACTGCTTGCTGATGACCGCTGCCAACGCGCCATAGAGAAAAAAGTCATACCACTCGAAAACTGTCCCGAGGGATGACGCGAAAATGATCTTGCGTTCTTCACGGCGGCTGGAGCTGCTGGCCGCCGCACCCTGCTCTTGGATGTAATCCGACATCGTTGCTGTCCTCGGCCCGCAGGCCACAGTGATTATTCTTGTTGTTCCACTGTCGGCAGCCTCTGACCGCAAGCCGCCGGTACTGCACGCACCCGGTCAGGGCGTCGGTAAGGCGTCTTCATTCAGATAGGTTTGGGTCGCAGCTCCTTTGAGAATCAGTTGCGCCGCCTTTTCGGCGATCATGAGGGTGGGTGAGCAGGTATTGCCCGAAGTGATCTGCGGCATGATCGAGGCATCCGCTACGCGCAGGCCGGGGATGCCGTGTACGCGCAGCTGGTTATCCACAACGTCCAGGGCGCCGGTGCCCATGCGGCAGGTACCGACCGGGTGGAAGATGGTGGTGCCGATTTTGCCGGCGGCCTCGAACAGTTCTTCCTCGGTTTGCAGGGCCGGGCCCGGCAGGTATTCCTTGGGCTCGAACGCCGCGAGGGCAGGGGCCTGGACGATGCGCCGGGTAAGACGAATGGCTTCGGCAGCGACGCGCAGGTCTTGTGGGTCACTGAGGTAATTGGGGTCGATCAGCGGCGTGCTGTTCATGTCGGTGCTGCGGATATCGATACGCCCGCGGCTGGCCGGGCGCAAGTTACACACCGAAGCGGTGAACGCCGGGAACGGATGCAACGGCTCGCCGAAGCGCTCCAGTGACAGCGGCTGCACGTGGTACTGCAGGTTGGCAGTGGCCTGATCCGGACTTGAACGCACAAATGCACCCAATTGACTCGGCGCCATGGCCAGCGGGCCACTGCGGTCATAGAGATAACGCAGGCCCATTCCCATCTTGCCCAACAGGCTGTTGGCCATCTGGTTCAAGGTGCGGGTGTTGCGGATCTGGTAGATCAGGCGCAGTTGCAGGTGGTCCTGAAGGTTGCCGCCAACGCCCGGCATGTCGTGGCGAACGCCGATACCCAGGCTTTCCAGCAGCTGTCGCGGGCCGATGCCGGAGCGCTGCAGAATGCCTGGTGAACCAACGGCGCCGGCGCAAAGGATAATCTCGCGGCGCGCCGCAAACTCGTGCCAAGCGCCTTGCCAAAATGCTTTCACCGCCCGCGCCCGGGTATTGTTGAGCAGTACCTGATCAACCTGAACGCCGGTCAGCACGGTGAGGTTGGCGCGGTCCTTGATCGGTCGCAGGAAGGCTTTGGAAGCATTCCAGCGCACGCCGCTGCGCTGGTTGACCTGAAAGTATCCACAGCCTTGGTTGTCGCCGGTATTGAAGTCATCGACCTTGCCGACGCCGCTTTGCTCGGCGGCATCGCGGAAAGCATCGAGAATCGGCCAGCTGTAGCGCTGGCGTTCGACCCGCCATTCGCCATCACCGCCGTGGTGCTCGCTGGCGCCGGCAAAGTGGTTCTCGCTGGCCTTGAACAGCGGCAATACATCTTTCCAGGCCCAACCGTCGTTACCTTGCTCGGCCCAAGCATCATAGTCGGCCGCCTGGCCGCGCATGTAGATCATGCCGTTGATCGAGGAGCAGCCACCAAGCACCTTGCCGCGCGGGTAGCCCAGTGCGCGACCGCCAAGACCAGCCTGGGCCTCGGTCTTGAAACACCAGTCCGTGCGCGGGTTGCCTATGCAGTAGAGATAACCCACGGGAATGTGGATCCAGGGATAGTTATCGCGGCCACCCGCTTCCAGCAGCAAGACGCGGCAGGAAGGGTCGGCGGACAAACGATTGGCCAGCAGGCAACCGGCGGGACCGGCCCCTACGACCACGTAGTCGAAGACAGAATCGGCTGATGGCATGTGCAACCTCGGGCCTGTTTTTTATTCTTGTCCCGATCCATCTTAGTGAGTAATTTCGTGGAGGAAACACGAGATTTCGCGCAGCCGCTGTGCGTTTTAGCACAGTGGTAAGCCTGTACTGGCCTCTTCGCGGGCACGCCCGCTCCCACAGGGATCGCGTTACCTTGGGAGCGGGCGTGCCCGCGAAGAGGCCGGAACGAACTGCCAAAAAGGACAAGCATGTTCGACTGGAACGATCTGCGGTTTTTCCTCGAGTTGCAGCGCAGCGGCCGCCTACTCACTGCCGCCAAGCGCCTCAACACCACCCACAGCACCGTGGCTCGGCACATCGAGAATATCGAGCAAAGCCTGGGTACCGCACTGTTTGTACAACATGCCCAAGGTTATGAGCTGACCCCTTCAGGCCAGGCCCTGCTCAAGCACGCCGAGGCCATGGAAAATGTCGCGCTGCTGGCGCAGGAAGAAATCACCCAGGCCATCACTCCGTTGGGCAAGATTCGCCTGGGGGTGACCGAAGGCATCGGCATCATGTTCTTCACCCCGCGCATGAACGCACTGTTCGAGCGTTACCCCGGCCTGGAAGTGGAGCTGGTCGCCGTACCGCGTTTCGTCAGCATCCTCAATCGCGAGGCAGAAATCAGCATCCACCTGGAACGGCCCAATGCCGACCTACTGATTACCCGCAAACTCACCGATTACCGCCTGGCCCTGTACGCCAGCCAGGACTACCTGGACCGCGCGCCGCCCCTGCGCAACCGCGAAGACCTGGCCAGGCACAGCTGGATCGGCTACGTAGACGACCTGCTGTTCAGCCAGGAACTGCTGTTTCTGAACAGTTTCTGCCGGGCGCCGAATGTGGTGTTTCGCAGTACCAGCGTCATCGCCCAACAGGCCGCTGCCCGTGCCGGCCTGGGCATCGCCGTGCTGCCCAACTACATGGCTCGCCACGACCCGACACTGGTGCGCGTGCTGCCGGGCGAAACCATCCAGCGCAGCTACTGGATCTGCACCCGGCGCGAGTTGCACAAGTCGGTGCGCCTGCGGGTGGTGTGGGACTACCTGCTGGCGCTATGCGCGGCAGAACAGCACGAGCTGCTAGCCCAATAGTGCCTTGCCGGCCAGCAGCAAGGCCGCCACCCAACCAGCCGCTGCAAACATCTGCTGCAAACGCGGCCCGGCCAGCCTGGCCGTCAATGGCCGTGCCAGCAGCAAACCAAGCACCGCGCCGGCAGCGAACGGGGCGCCTACCTGCCAATGCATGACCCCCGCCAGGCTGGCGCTGACCACACTTCCGGTGGATACCAAGGCGATTACTGCCAACGAAGTGGAAACGATGCTGGCCATGCGCAGGTTGGTATAGCGGTTCAACGCAGGGATGATGACGAAGCCACCACCCACACCCAACAGGCCGGACAGTAACCCGGACAACGCCCCGGTAAATGCCAGGGCACGCGCGCAGGGAAGGGTCCAGCGCAAACGGCCCTGCAAAGGGTTCAACACACAGGGTTCGATGTAGCGATGGGCGTCATTGGCCTCACCGCGCAGCTCCTTGGCAGCCTTGCGCCAGATACGCAGGCAGGCATACACCAACACACCCGCGAACACCAACTGCAAGGGTGTGTTCGGCAAGCGGTGCGCAAGCATCAGCCCGAACGGCGCGGCAACCACACCCACCATCGCAATGAACAGCGCCGCCCGATAACGCACCAGCCCCTGTCGTAGCCCCAGCACCGCGCCAACCGCTGCAGCCAGGCCTACGGCCAGCAGGCCGACCGGAGCCGCCTCGACCATCGACAGCCCCAGCCCGAACACCAACAAAGGCACTGCGAGAATGCCACCGCCTGCGCCGGTCAATGCCAGGACCGCGCCGATGATCGCGCCCAGGCCCGCCCCCAACAATTGATGCTCGATCACTTCCCACCCTCGGCACCCAACGGCTGCGGCCGAGCCAGCCACTCGCGGCCCTTCAGCATGCCTTGCCAGTACAACGGTGGCAGCGCTTGCGCCTTCAGCAACCAGGCCAGGCGCGTTGGTTTGCGGCCATCCAGCAACCAGCTGGGGAAGCTCGGTGCCAGCTTGCCGCCATAGGTGAACTCGGCCAGGACGATTTTGCCGCGCTCTACAGTCAGCGGGCACGAACCATAGCCGTCGTACTGGGCGAGGGTAGGCAACCTGCCCAATGCCACCAACACGTTGTTGGCCACGACCGGCGCCTGCTTACGGGCAGCCGCAGCAGTCTTGGCATTGCTGGTGTTGGCCACATCACCCAGGGCATGGATGTTGATGTATTTGCGGTGGCGCAGGGTATGCGGGTCGACATCGACCCAGCCAGCGTTATCGGCCAACGGGCTTTCACGAATGAAGGCCGGCGCCACCTGGGGAGGGACCACATGGAGCATGTCAAAAGCCTCGATGTGCGTTTCGCTGCTGCCGTCGGGCAGGGTGCACACGAAGGTGGCGCGCTTGTTCGGACCATCCACGGCCACCAGTCGGTGGGAGAAATGGAGGTCCACGGCGTATTTGTCTATGTACTTCATCAGCGCAGGCACATAGTCCGCCACACCGAACAACACAGCGCCAGCATTGAAGAAGCTGGCTTTCACGGCCCCCAGATGGCCGTGGCGTAACCAGTGGTCGCAAGACAGGTACAAAGCCTTCTGCGGCGCGCCCGCACATTTGATCGGCATGGGCGGCTGGCTGAATATGGCCCGGCCTTGCTTGAGCTTGTGCACCAGCTCCCAGGTATAGGGCGCCAGGTCGTAGCGGTAGTTGGAGGTGACACCGTTGCGGCCCAGGGTTTCGCTGAGCCCATCAATGGCCGCCCAGTCCAGCGTAAGGCCGGGACAGACTACCAGCTGTTCATAGCTGATGGCGCGACCGTCCTCGAGGACGACCAACTGGCCCAGCGGATCGAAAGCCTGCACCCGCGCCTTGACCCAGCGTACCCCGCGCGGAATGGTCGAGGCCATGGTGCGGGCAGTGCTCGGTGCCTTGAACACACCGGCACCGACCATGGTCCAGCCGGGTTGGTAGTAATGCACTTCGGCGGGGTCGATCACGGCAACGTCCAGCGACGGGTCACGGCTGATCAGGCTGGCAGCGGTAGCGATACCGGCGGCACCGGCACCGACGATGACCACTTTGTGATGGTCGGTATTGGCAGGGGACAACAAGGCAGGCATGGCGGTAAATCCTGGAAATCTGATTATGGGGCAGGGCGGTTACAGCGTGTTCAGCGGAATCTTCAGGTAGCTCACGCCGTTCTCCTCCGGCGCGGGGAAATGGCCGCTGCGCATGTTCACCTGCACCGAAGGCAGGATCAGCACCGGCATGTCGAGGGTCTTGTCGCGCGCTTCACGCATGGCGACAAAACTGTCTTCGTCGATGCCCTGATGAATGTGGATGTTGCTGGCACGCTGTTCGGCCACGGTAGTGACATACTGCATGTCGCGGCCACCCGGTAGGTAGTCGTGGCACATGAACAGCCGTGTCTGGTCGGGGAACGCCAGCAGACGACGGATCGAGCGGTAGAGGGTGCGGGCATCAGCCCCCGGGAAGTCGCAACGGGCGGTGCCGTAGTCGGGCATGAACAGGGTATCGCCGACGAACACCGCAATTTCACCCGCGTCTTCGATCATGAAACTCATGCACGCCGGCGTGTGCCCTGGGGTGTGCAGTGCACGGGCATGCAGGTTGCCAATACGGAAACCTTCCTCGTCTACCAACAGTACATCGAACTGGCTGCCATCCCGCGCAAAGCCAGGCTCAGCGTTGAACAGCGCACCGAACACTTTCTGCACCTGGGTGATGTGAGCACCGATAGCGGTGTGGCCACCCAGCTTTTCCTTCAGGTAGGCAGCCGCCGAGAGATGGTCGGCGTGCACATGGGTTTCCAGCACCCACTGAACGTCAGCGCCAAGCGCCTTCACCCGGTCGATCAACTGGTCCGCCGAGACGGTACAGGTACGCCCTGACTTGGGATCATAGTCGAGGACACTGTCGATCAATGCACACTTGCGCGTTTCGCCATCCATGACCAGGTAGCTAATGGTTGAGGTCGCCTTGTCGAAGAAGGCTTCCACGTGAAGGTTGTTGCCGATGATCATCACGTTCTCCAGATTATCCACCGCGCCTTGTACAGGCGTAGGCAGTGAAAGGAGGTTTATCAAGATGCATGCCAGGCTTTTTACTGCGTATGGGCCAATGAAATCGGCCAGGTACCGATAACTGACAGCAATACTGACAACCCATATGGCAGTCGACTGACAGCCAATGGCAGTGTTTGGCAGTCCTTGTTACCCTGCGCCGGTAATCCATACGGTGTCGTCATGCCCCAAACCCATCCCCTCATCCTAGCGCTGGTTTCCTACCTTGAGCACGATGCCCTGCCGACCATCGTGCTGGACACCGACTACAACATCCTGGCCGCCAACGCCGCCTATCGCCGCCAGTTCGGTCACCACGAGCAGGCCCCGCTGGGCGAAAAATGCCACAAGGTATCGCACCACTACGCCGTGCCCTGCGACCAGGCCGGCGAGCATTGCCCGATGCGCAAAGCCTGGGACAGCAAGGTGCCGGAGCGGGTATTGCACATTCATCACACACCACGTGGCCCCGAGCATGTCGATGTCGAACTGCGCCCGATCCTGGATGAGCAGGGTAGGGTGGTGGCCTTTGTCGAGCGCCTGACCACCATCGCCCTCGCATCGGCTCAGCCTCAGGAACAAGGCCTGGTCGGCCGGGCACCCGCATTCAAAGTTGCCTTGTCCAGCCTGCAGCGCGCAGCGCCGGCGCAGATCCCGGTTTTATTGCAGGGTGAGTCAGGTACCGGTAAAGAGCTGTTCGCGCGCGCGCTACACATGGGCAGCCCCAGAGCCAACGGCCCATTGGTGGTGGTCGATTGCACCGGCTTGACCGAGTCGTTGTTCGAGAGTGAGTTGTTCGGCTATGAGAAGGGCGCATTCACCGGCGCCAATCAGCGCAAGATCGGCCTGGCTGAGGCCGCGCATGGCGGTACCCTGTTCCTCGATGAAATCGGCGAAGTACCGTTAGCGATGCAAGTGAAACTGTTACGCCTTATCGAGTCCGGCAGCTTCCGTCCGGTGGGCAGCCTGCGCACGGTGCACTCGGACTTCCGCCTGGTTTCTGCCACACACAAACCGCTCAAGCAAATGGTCGCGCAGGGCACCTTCCGTGAAGACCTGTATTACCGCATCAGCGGTTTCCCCATTCGCCTGCCTGCGCTGCGCGAGCGGGTTGAAGATCTGCCGCTGCTCGCGCAAAGCCTGTTACAGCGAATGGCTGGCAAGCCTACGCCCAGCCTGAGTAAGGATGCCTTGCAGCAGCTTGGGTTACATCCATTTCCGGGCAACATCCGCGAGTTGCGTAACATTCTGGAGCGCGCCCGTTTGTTTGCCGATGACGGGCTTATTCGGCCGGAGCATTTGCCGGAAGATATCGGGCCTACCCAGGTGGTCAAGGGACAAGGCCGTCGCAATGGCTTGGGTGAACTTGCGCAGGCGCTTGAGCAGTTCAAAGGCTCACGCAGCGAATTGGCCAGTCATCTTGGCATGAGCGAACGCACGCTCTATCGCCGTTTGAAGGCGCTCGGGCTGAATTGAAAGGGCGGCAGACTTTACCGGACCTTTACCTGCGCCCTGACATTAAACGTAAAAAATCGTGGTCTGATCAGTTAACCGAACCTGGCAGTCAGCACTGGCCAGGCGATAACAGGCAGAGGACCGTCTCAAATGAAGAAAACCCTAAGCGTGATCTGCGCCGCGCTCATGCTCAGCGCACCGTTGGCCAGCTTCGCACAACCGGGCCCACCCGACCGGCACGATGATGGCCCATCGCACCAAGGCAACCCGCCGCATGGCCAGCCAAAGCAGCAAGGCCGCCATGACAACGGCCGTGCACCCGATTACCGCAACCCCAACTTCCGCCCGCAACCAGGCATGCCGGTGCCTCACCAGCAGTGGCAACGAGGGCATGTGGTTGACCCCCACTACCGTGGCGACCGCTACTGGGTGACTGACTGGAAAGCACGCCACTTGTATGCGCCACCGCGTGACCATCGCTGGTTGTATGTAAATGGCGACTACGTGCTGGTGGCTATTGCCAGTGGGGTGATCGTTAACATTCTCAGCGGTTACTGATTTTCAGGCACTAAAAAGCCCGCATCAGCGGGCTTTTTAGTGCCTGGCGGATCACACCTGATCAGAAGTCCAGGTTCGACACCGACAGCGCGTTGCTTTCGATGAAGTCACGGCGCGGCTCGACCGCATCACCCATCAGGGTGTTGAAGATCTGGTCAGCTGCGATCGCATCCTCGATGGTGACCTTGAGCATACGGCGGACGGTCGGGTCCATGGTAGTTTCCCACAGCTGCTCAGGGTTCATCTCACCCAGCCCTTTGTAGCGCTGGATGGTGTGGCGCTTGGTGGTTTCGTTCATCAGCCAGTCCAGGCCTTCCTTGAACTCGACGATTGCCTTACGGCGCTCACCGCGCTGAACGTAAGCACCTTCGCCCAACAAGCTGGACAGCTTGGCACCAATGTTGACTACGGTACGGTAGTCATTGCTGCCGAAGAAGTCCCGGTTGAAGGTGACATAGCTGGCCAGGCCGTGGGAGGTAACTTCCACTTCCGGCAACCATACGTTGCGCTCTTTGTCTTCGCGCAGGCTGGCTTTGTAAACCAGGCCGGACTTCTGGCTGTTGCTCAGGCGCTCTTGGAACTTGGCCAGCCAGGCTTGCATCAGAGCGTGGTCACCCAACTGCTCCACAGCCACTTCCGGCAGGTAGATGAAGTGCTCGGTGATATCTTCCGGATACAAGCGCGACAGGCGCTTGAGTGTTTTCATCACGCCGCGGAATTCATTCACCAGGCTTTCCAGCTGCACACCGGAAACCGCTGGCGCCGACTCGTCCAGGTGCAGGCTGGCATCTTCCAGGGCCGACTGGGTCATGTACTCTTCCATGGCCTCGTCGTCCTTGATGTACTGCTCCTGCTTGCCTTTCTTCACCTTGTACAGTGGTGGCTGGGCAATGTAGATGTAGCCGCGCTCGACCAGCTCCGGCAGCTGACGGAAGAAGAAGGTCAGCAGCAGAGTGCGGATGTGCGAACCGTCAACGTCAGCATCGGTCATGATGATGATGTTGTGATAACGCAGCTTGTCGATGTTGTACTCCTCGCGGCCGATACCGCAGCCCAGTGCGGTGATCAGCGTGCCCACTTCCTGGGACGAGATCATCTTGTCGAAGCGGGCTTTCTCAACGTTGAGGATTTTACCCTTCAGCGGCAAGATCGCCTGGGTACGACGGTTACGGCCTTGCTTGGCCGAGCCACCGGCGGAGTCACCCTCCACCAGGTACAGTTCGGAAAGGGCAGGGTCCTTCTCCTGGCAGTCCGCCAGCTTGCCTGGCAGGCCGGCGATGTCCAGCGCACCTTTGCGGCGAGTCATCTCACGGGCTTTACGTGCTGCTTCACGGGCACGGGCGGCGTCGATCATCTTGCCAACGACAGCCTTGGCCTCGTTCGGGTTCTCCAGCAGGAAGTCGGCGAAGTACTTGTTCATCTCCTGTTCCACGGCGGTTTTCACCTCCGAGGAGACCAGCTTGTCTTTGGTCTGCGAGCTGAACTTGGGGTCCGGCACCTTCACCGAGATGATTGCGGTCAGGCCTTCACGGGCATCATCGCCAGTGGTTGCCACCTTGTTCTTCTTGGCCAGGCCCTCCTGCTCGATGTAGCTATTCAGGCTACGGGTCAGCGAGGAACGGAAGCCCACCAGGTGAGTGCCGCCGTCACGCTGCGGAATGTTGTTGGTGAAGCACAGCAGGTTTTCGTTGAAGCTGTCGTTCCATTGCAGAGCAACTTCAACACCCACACCATCGTCACGCTGGACGTTGAAGTGGAACACCTGGGAGTTGACCGGAGTCTTGTTGGTGTTCAGGTACTCGACGAATGCGCGCAGGCCGCCTTCATACTTGAAGAACTCTTCCTTACCGCTGCGCTCATCCTTCAGCAGAATGCCAACGCCCGAATTGAGGAACGACAATTCGCGAATACGCTTGGCCAGGATGTCCCAGCTGAAGTGAATGTTCTTGAAGGTTTCAGCTGAAGGCTTGAAGTGGATGTGGGTACCGGTGGTTTCACTGTCACCGACAACCGCCATAGGCGCTTGAGGAACACCGTGAACGTAAGTCTGTTCCCAGATTTTTCCGCTACGGCGAACGGTCAGCACCAGCTTCTCGGACAGCGCGTTCACGACCGAAACCCCTACGCCGTGCAGGCCGCCGGATACCTTGTAGGAGTTATCGTCGAACTTACCGCCGGCGTGCAGCACAGTCATGATGACCTCGGCTGCGGAAACGCCTTCTTCTTTATGCACGTCGACCGGAATGCCGCGACCGTTGTCGCGCACACTGATGGATTCGTCCGGATGGATAATGACAGTGATGTCATCGCAGTGACCGGCGAGGGCTTCGTCGATGGAGTTGTCGACCACCTCGAAGACCATGTGGTGCAGGCCGCTACCATCATCGGTGTCGCCAATGTACATGCCGGGACGCTTGCGTACGGCATCCAAACCTTTCAGCACCTTGATGCTGGAGGAGTCGTACGTTTGATTTTCGCTCATGCCTTCACTCCCGATGGTCGTGGGTCTGGGTGATACGGCCTTGTTCCACGTGGAACAAAGCAACTGGCGTTTCCGTCTGCCAGCCTTCCCTCAGTAATTCGTGATCTACACAGGTGATGAACACCTGGCAGCGTAATTCTTCAAGCAAGCCGCACAGCGCGCGGCGATGCTGGTCGTCCAGTTCGGACGGCAAGTCATCCACGAGATAAATACAATGACCGCGGCGAGCCTGACTAACGAGGTGGCCCTGGGCAATGCGCAATGCACACACCACCAGCTTTTGCTGACCACGCGACAGGATGTCGGCTGCATTGTTGGCAGCCAGACGAAGACGCAGATCAGCACGCTGCGGACCGGCCTGGGTATGGCCCATCTGCTGATCGCGAAGGAGAGAGGAGGCGAGTACTTCTTGCAGTTCCCGGTCCTTGTCCCAGCCTCGGTAGTAGCTCAGGGTCAACCCGTCCAGCTCGACCAGTTCGCTCAGGGTTCGCTCGAAGACGGGCTTCAAGGCCTTGATGTAGTTGCGACGGTATTCATCTATTTCCGCGCTGGCCAGGCACAGTTCCCGGTCCCAGGCGGCTTGCGAAGCTGGGTCAAGTGTACCATGACGCAACCATGAGTTCCGCTGCCGCAGCGCCTTCTGCAGCCGCTGCCAGGCTGGCAAGAAGCGAGGTTCCACGTGGAACACCCCCCAATCCAGAAACTGGCGACGAATTTTCGGGGCACCTTCCAAAAGGCGGAAACTGTCTGGGTTGATGAGCTGAAGCGGTAACAACTCCGCCAGTTGCGCCGCGCTGCGCGCATTCTGCCCATCGATGCGAATAGTAAACTCCCCCTGGCGCTCCCGGGAGACGCCCAGGTTGCTGGTGCCACCCTCGGTCAACTGCACTTCACCAAACACGGTACAGGCAGCCTGTTCGTACTGGATAACCGGGTTCAGGCGTGTGCTACGGAAAGAGCGCGCCAGCCCCAGCAAATGCACGGCTTCAAGCACGCTGGTCTTGCCGCTGCCGTTGGCGCCATAAAGTATGTTGATACGGGGGGAGGGTGAGAGAGTCACCGGGTGCAAATTGCGCACCGCGGTGACCATGATACGTCGAAGGGACATGTCGCCTGCTATGGGTTACAGGCGCATCGGCATGACAACATAGGAAGAATCGTCATTGCCCGCTTCCTGCAGCAGGGCACTGCTGTTGGAATCCGAGAGGATCAGACGAACTTGCTCAGTAGTCATTACGCCCAGCACGTCGAGCAGGTAGCTGACGTTGAAGCCGATTTCCAGCGAGCTACCTTCGTAGTCCACGCTGATCTCTTCTTCTGCTTCTTCCTGCTCCGGGTTGTTGGCCTGGATTTTCAGTTGGCCAGCAGCCAGTTGCAGGCGAATGCCGCGGTACTTTTCGTTGGAAAGAATCGCGGTACGGCTGAAGGCTTCACGCAAGGCCTGGCGGTCACCGACCACCAGCTTGTCGCCGCCCTTGGGCAGTACGCGCTCATAGTCCGGGAACTTGCCGTCCACCAGCTTGGAGGTGAAAGTGAATTCACCGGTGGTGGCACGGATGTGATGCTGGCCCAGCACGATGCTGACCATGCCTTCCGGGTCCGTGAGCAAACGCGCGAGCTCCAGGATACCTTTGCGTGGCACGATGACCTGATGGCGGTCATCCTGCTCGATCGGCGCGGTCATGGAGCACAACGCCAGCCGGTGACCATCGGTGGACACTGCGCGCAGGGTGTTGCGGGACACCTCCAGCAGCATGCCGTTCAGGTAGTAGCGCACATCCTGCTGGGCCATGGCGAAGCTGGTGCGCTCGATCAGCCGGCGCAGCTTGCTCTGTTCCAGGTTGCAGGTCAGCGAGCCCGGGCCTTCTTCCACCGTCGGGAAGTCATTGGCTGGCAGAGTGGACAGGGTGAAGCGGCTACGGCCGGCCTTGACCAACAGTTTCTGCTCGTCGACCTTGATATCGATCAGGGCGTCGTTTGGCAGGCTTTTGCAGATGTCCATCAGCTTGCGTGCCGGGACAGTGATTTCGCCGGGTTCAGCCGGCTCTTCCAGTTGCACGCGGCCTACCAGTTCGACTTCCAGGTCGGTACCGGTCAACGACAGTTGCTGGCCTTGCACAACCAGCAATACGTTGGACAGGACCGGCAAGGTCTGACGGCGCTCGACGACACCGGCGACCAGTTGCAGGGGTTTCAACAGGGCTTCGCGTTGAATGGTGAAATGCATGGTCTAGTCCCTTGCCTTCAATTAGCTGCGCAGACGGCCATCAGGTCGTCAGCGTCCGCAGCAGGTTCTTGTAGTCCTCGCGGATGTCCGCGTCGGATTCCTTCAGTTCGTTGATCTTGCGGCAGGCGTGCAGCACGGTCGTGTGGTCGCGACCACCAAACATGTCGCCGATTTCCGGCAGGCTGTGGTTAGTCAGCTCCTTTGACAGGGCCATGGCCACCTGGCGTGGACGAGCGACAGAACGTGAACGCCGCTTGGACAACAGATCAGAGATCTTGATCTTGTAGTACTCGGCGACGGTTCGCTGAATGTTGTCCACACTGACCAGTTTGTCCTGCAGTGCCAGCAGGTCTTTCAGCGACTCACGGATCAGCTCGATGGTGATATCACGGCCCATGAAGTGCGAGTGGGCGATCACCCGCTTCAGGGCACCTTCCAGCTCACGCACATTGGAGCGGATGCGCTGGGCAATAAAGAAGGCCGCATCATGCGGCAGCTCGACCTTGGCCTGGTCGGCCTTCTTCATCAGGATGGCCACACGGGTTTCCAGCTCGGGTGGCTCGACGGCCACCGTCAGACCCCAGCCAAAGCGCGACTTCAAGCGCTCTTCCAGGCCTTCGATCTCCTTGGGGTAACGGTCAGAGGTCAGGATTACCTGCTGGCCGCCCTCAAGCAGGGCGTTGAAGGTGTGGAAAAACTCTTCTTGCGAGCGCTCTTTACGGGCAAAGAACTGGATATCGTCGATCAACAACGCATCCACCGAGCGGTAGAAACGTTTGAACTCGTTGATAGCGTTCAGCTGCAGAGCCTTGACCATGTCCGCGACGAAGCGCTCCGAATGCAGGTAGACGACCTTGGCGTTCGGGTTCTTCTTCAGCAGGTGGTTACCCACAGCATGCATAAGGTGGGTTTTACCCAGGCCCACACCGCCATAAAGGAAAAGCGGGTTGTAACCATGCTTGGGGTTGTCCGCGACCTGCCAGGCAGCCGCACGCGCCAACTGGTTCGACTTACCTTCGACGAAGGTTTCGAAGGTGAAGGTACGGTTCAGGTAACTGGTGTGCTTGAGCGCACCTTCAACCTGCACGGTGCGCTGTTCGGCCCGACCACCAACGGCGGGTGCCGCAGCCGTTTCGGCCATGGCATCGAAGCTGTCGCGTGCGGACGGTTCGGCAAGATCCTCGACCAATACCGGCTCGGTCACCGGCACTGCAACAGGTTCGACCGCTGCCACCGGAGCAGGCTTGTGCGCCTGGCCTTGAGCCAGCGAGGCAGCCACGGCCGCACTGACCGGTGCGTTGGGCGCGGCACGCGGAGCCGAGCTGCGACGGCTGCCTATCAACAAGGAAAGGGCAGGCGCAATACCGCTGCCGTTTTCACCTAGCAGCTCGAGCAAGCGACCCAGGTACTTTTCATTGACCCAATCGAGAACGAAACGGTTGGGCGCATAGACGCGCAACTCGTCGCCTTCGGCTTCGACCTGTAGCGGACGGATCCAGGTGTTGAATTGCTGGGCAGGCAGTTCATCGCGCAGAAGCTCCACGCACTGCTGCCAAAGTTCCACTGACACGGATATCCCCTGAGTTTGAAAGCCGGATGAGGCAAAAACAAACCGCCATTGTACCGGTCGGGCGCCCAGTTATCCACATGTGGACACGTTAGGAGCCATGACAAAACAGCCATTTATCGACCAAAACGACCTTTACGCGTTGTGAATAAGGTCTGTGGATAACCGCCCATGAGGGCTATGCACAACCCTGAGGTCAGCCCTGTTGATAACTCATCTGTGGGTAAGTAGCATTTTAATCCACAGCTTGCCCGCACGAATAAAACAGGTGCAGCACCGGTTGAGAACACGGTTGTAAAACGCTGTACATGGCGTGAATTATGGCCTTGAGTAGGTTATCCACAGAAGGTTACCCACATAAGATTTATAAGTTCTTCAGAAAAGCTTTTTATATGTCTCTTCTTTTTTTTCATGTTGTCCCTGATTCGTGTGTCCGATCAAGCACCCCCTGGGGATGAATCGGCAGGCACCGTCCATCCTGTGCTCTATAGGGAAAGACTGGTTGGAAATTGACCTATGGGCTTGCTTTCTCTAGAATCGCCGGTCTCTTAAAAAGGGGGCCATCCCGGCCCGTCGTCGACAAACCAGGTAACACGCCATGAAACGTACTTTCCAACCAAGCACCATCAAGCGCGCCCGCACCCACGGTTTCCGTGCCCGTATGGCTACCAAGAACGGCCGCGCTGTTCTGTCGCGTCGTCGTGCCAAAGGCCGTAAGCGTCTGGCCATTTGATTTTTCGGCACAGGTGGTGAGTCAGGACTTCAGTCGGGAAAAGCGACTGCTTACACCCCGACACTTCAAAGCGGTCTTCGACTCCCCAACCGGCAAGGTTCCAGGGAAAAACCTGCTGATCCTTGCTCGCGAGAACGGCCTTGATCACCCACGGCTCGGCCTGGTGATTGGCAAGAAGAGCGTCAAGCTCGCCGTTCAACGCAATCGCCTCAAGCGCTTGATGCGCGATTCCTTTCGTCTGAACCAGCAAATGCTCGCCGGGCTGGACATCGTGATCGTCGCGCGCAAGGGATTGGGTGAAGTAGAAAACCCGGAATTGCACCAACACTTTGGCAAACTCTGGAAACGTCTGGCGCGCAGCCGGCCAACACCAGCAGTCACCGCCAATTCCGCAGGGGTAGACAGCCAAGATGCGTAAACTGGCCCTCGTTCCGATCCAGTTTTACCGTTATGCCATCAGCCCCCTGATGGCTAATCACTGTCGTTTTTTCCCCAGTTGCTCCTGTTACGCTCAAGAAGCCATTGAAAACCATGGCCTATGGCGTGGTGGGTGGCTAGCCGTTCGTCGCCTGGGGCGTTGTCATCCGTGGAATGACGGCGGTTTCGACCCCGTTCCCCCCGCTCCTTCCTCCCGAACTTCTTCGATAGCCGAGTAATCATGGATATTAAACGCACGATCCTGATCGCCGCGCTGGCAGTCGTGTCCTACGTCATGGTCCTGAAGTGGAACGATGACTACGGCCAGGCTGCCCTGCCGACTCAGAATACTGCTGCCAGCACCGTTGCTCCGGGCCTGCCCGATGGCGTGCCGGCCGGTAACAACGGTGCCAGCGCCGATGTACCGAGCGCCAACGCCGAATCGAGCCCTGCCGAACTGGCACCGGTCGCACTGAGCAAGGACCTGATCCGAGTCAAGACCGACGTCCTGGAACTGGCTATCGATCCGGTCGGTGGTGACATCGTCCAGTTGAACCTGCCGAAGTACCCACGCCGTCAGGACCACCCGAACATTCCATTCCAGTTGTTCGACAATGGTGGTGAGCGTGTTTACCTGGCACAAAGCGGTCTGACCGGCGCCAATGGCCCGGATGCCCGCGCCAGCGGTCGCCCGTTGTATGCCGCCGAGCAGAGGAGCTACCAGCTGGCCGACGGCCAGGAACAACTGGTGGTCGACCTGAAGTTCAGCGACAACGGTGTCAACTACATCAAGCGCTTCAGCTTCAAGCGTGGTGAGTACGACCTGAATGTCACCTACCTGATCGACAACCAGAGTGGCCAGGCCTGGAGCGGCAACATGTTTGCCCAGCTCAAGCGCGACGCCAGCGGCGATCCGTCCTCGAGTACCGCAACCGGCACCGCAACCTACCTGGGTGCTGCTCTGTGGACAGCTTCTGAGCCTTACAAAAAGGTCTCGATGAAGGACATCGACAAAGGTAGTTTGAAAGAAAATGTGTCCGGCGGTTGGGTTGCCTGGCTGCAGCACTACTTCGTGACCGCCTGGATTCCGGCAAAAACGGACAACAACGTTGTCCAGACCCGCAAGGACAGCCAGGGCAACTACATCATCGGCTACACCGGCCCAGTCCTCAGCGTTCCTGCTGGCGGCAAGGTCGAAACCAGCGCCATGCTGTACGCCGGTCCGAAAATCCAGTCCAAGCTGAAAGAGTTGTCCCCAGGTCTGGAACTGACCGTCGACTACGGCTTCCTGTGGTTCATCGCCCAGCCGATCTTCTGGCTGCTGCAACATATCCACAGCCTGCTGGGTAACTGGGGCTGGTCGATCATCGTACTGACCATGCTGATCAAAGGCCTGTTCTTCCCGCTGTCGGCTGCCAGCTACCGTTCGATGGCACGTATGCGTGCTGTTGCGCCGAAGCTCGCCGCACTGAAGGAACGCTTCGGTGACGATCGCCAGAAGATGTCCCAGGCGATGATGGAGCTGTACAAGAAAGAGAAGATCAACCCGCTGGGCGGCTGCCTGCCGATCCTGGTACAAATGCCGGTATTCCTGGCCCTGTACTGGGTACTGCTGGAAAGCGTTGAAATGCGCCAGGCCCCATGGATGCTGTGGATTACCGACCTGTCGATCAAGGATCCGTTCTTCATCCTGCCGATCATCATGGGCGCCACCATGTTCATCCAGCAGCGCCTGAACCCGACCCCACCGGATCCGATGCAGGCCAAGGTGATGAAAATGATGCCGATCATCTTCACCTTCTTCTTCCTGTGGTTCCCGGCTGGTCTGGTGCTGTACTGGGTTGTGAACAACTGCCTGTCGATCACTCAGCAGTGGTACATCACCCGCAGCATCGAGGCAGCCAGCAAAAAAGCTGCTGCTTGACAGGCTACTGCGCTAGCCTGTGAATAAAAAACGCCCCCTAGTGGGGCGTTTTTGCTATCTGTCGTTTTGTCGTAGAGGCTTTCGAGCATGAACACTGTGCGTGAAACCATCGCCGCCATCGCTACCGCCCAAGGTCGCGGGGGTGTGGGTATTGTCAGGTTGTCCGGCCCTCTGGCTGCCAAGGCCGGCCAGTTGATCACCGGCCGTACACTCACCCCTCGGCATGCCCATTACGGCCCGTTCCGCGACGATGAAGGGCTTGTACTGGATGAGGGGATCGCGCTGTTCTTCCCCGGGCCGAATTCGTTCACAGGCGAGGATGTGCTCGAACTGCAGGGCCACGGCGGACCGGTGGTCCTGGATATGTTGCTGCAGCGCTGTGTACAAGTCGGCTGCCGCCTGGCCCGCCCAGGCGAATTCAGCGAGCGCGCGTTCCTCAATGACAAACTTGACCTCGCCCAGGCCGAAGCGATTGCCGACCTGATCGAGGCCAGTTCCAGCCAGGCGGCGCGCAACGCCCTGCGTTCGCTGCAGGGGGAGTTCTCGAAACGTGTGCACAGCCTTACCGAAGCGTTGATTGCCCTGCGCATCTACGTCGAGGCGGCTATCGACTTCCCGGAAGAAGAAATCGACTTCCTCGCCGATGGCCACGTGCTGTCGATGCTCGATGCCGTACGCAGCGAGTTGTCCACTGTGCAACGCGAGGCCGGGCAAGGCGCCTTGCTGCGTGACGGCATGACGGTGGTCATCGCCGGCCGGCCGAATGCGGGCAAGTCGAGCCTGCTGAACCAGCTTGCTGGCCGGGAAGCGGCGATTGTCACCGACATTGCCGGTACCACCCGGGACATCCTGCGGGAACATATCCACATCGACGGCATGCCACTGCACGTCGTCGATACGGCCGGTTTGCGCGATACCGACGACCATGTGGAAAAGATCGGCGTGGAGCGCGCCCTGAAGGCCATTGGCGAGGCTGACCGTGTGTTGCTGGTGGTCGACTCCACCGCGCCCGAGGCCAGCGACCCGTTCGCTTTGTGGCCGGAATTTCTCGACCAGCGGCCAGACCCAGCCAAGGTCACGCTCATCCGTAACAAGGCCGACCTGAGTGGTGAACGGGTCGCGCTGGAGCAGTGTGATGACGGCCATGTGACGATCACCCTCAGCGCCAAAGGCGACGATGCAGGGCTGAAACTGCTGCGCGACCATCTGAAGGCCTGCATGGGTTACGAACAGACTGCAGAGAGTGGTTTCAGTGCCCGTAGGCGCCATCTGGATGCCTTGCGCCAAGCCAGCGAACACCTTGAGCACGGCCGTGCTCAGTTGACCCTGGCGGGTGCAGGAGAGCTGCTGGCTGAGGACTTGCGCCAGGCACAACATGCCCTGGGCGAAATTACCGGGGCATTCAGCTCGGATGATTTGTTGGGGCGGATTTTCTCCAGCTTCTGCATCGGCAAATAATCCACAGCAGGCGAGATCAAGAGCCGCTCCCTCGGGAGCGGCTTTATTTTGCCTGCAATTTCTCATCTCATGCCTTGAACAGATGGCTGTGGGAGCGGGTTTACCCGTGACGAGGCCCTCGAAACTGACACATCACTCATCCACAGAAGGCAATCTGGGCTCAGGAGCCCTGTGGAAAACCCGCCTTCAGCTCCGTTGATAAGCAGGCTTTTTTTCTGAGGAAAATCTGGCCTGTGGGTAAAGAGCCATTTAATCCACAGGCTAAATCGTGTTATCCATACCCCTCATGGCACTCCAACCACAGGGTTTAATTTCTCTCTACACACCATGAACAAAGGGCTACAGAACCTTATCCACAGACAAGGCTGTGTATAAGAATAAACATAAAAACAAAGCTTTTTTAAATTTCTCCTCTTTGTTTTCTGTTGTTTGCCACTCATCCACAGACTGGTCAAAATTTGCTCAGACGGTTTCTTTAAAGGGGGTGAAGTCCCTATACTTGTCCGCTTACCTTCTCTATTCGCAAAAACAGGCACGAGGTGCGTGGTGGATTTCCCTTCCCGTTTTGAAGTGATCGTCATCGGCGGCGGCCATGCCGGTACCGAGGCTGCGCTTGCGTCTGCACGCATGGGTGTGAAAACCCTGCTGTTGACCCATAACGTGGAAACCCTCGGTCACATGAGCTGCAACCCCGCCATAGGCGGTATCGGCAAAAGCCATCTGGTCAAAGAGATCGATGCCCTCGGTGGCGCCATGGCGCTGGCCACCGACAAGAGCGGCATCCAGTTCCGCGTTCTGAACAACCGCAAGGGCCCGGCCGTACGTGCCACCCGAGCACAGGCCGACCGCGCCATCTACAAGGCAGTGGTGCGTGAAATCCTGGAAAACCAGCCGAACCTGTGGATATTCCAGCAGTCCTGCGACGACCTGATCGTCGAGCAGGACCAGGTCAAAGGCGTGGTGACCCAGATGGGCCTGCGTTTCTTCGCCGAATCGGTGGTACTGACCACCGGTACCTTCCTCGGCGGCCTTATCCACATTGGTTTGCAAAACCATTCCGGCGGCCGCGCCGGTGATCCGCCTTCGATCGCCCTGGCCCACCGCATGCGTGAGCTGCCGCTGCGCGTCGGCCGCCTGAAAACCGGTACGCCGCCACGCATCGATGGCCGCTCGGTGGACTTCTCGGTGATGACCGAGCAGCCAGGCGATACGCCGATCCCGGTGATGTCGTTCATGGGCAATGCCGAAATGCACCCGCGTCAGGTGAGCTGCTGGATTACCCACACCAATGCGCGCACCCACGAGATCATCGCCTCGAACCTCGACCGTTCGCCGATGTACTCGGGTGTGATCGAAGGTGTCGGTCCGCGCTACTGCCCGTCGATCGAAGACAAGATCCACCGCTTCGCCGACAAGGAAAGCCACCAGGTGTTCATTGAGCCGGAAGGCCTGACCACCCATGAGCTGTACCCCAACGGTATTTCCACATCGCTGCCGTTCGACGTGCAGCTGGAACTGGTGCGTTCGATCCGTGGCATGGAAAACGCCCACATCGTGCGCCCGGGCTATGCCATCGAATACGACTACTTCGACCCGCGCGACCTCAAGTACAGCCTCGAAACCAAAGTCATCGGCGGCCTGTTCTTCGCCGGGCAGATCAACGGCACCACCGGTTACGAAGAAGCCGGCGCCCAAGGCCTGCTGGCCGGTACCAACGCCGCACTGCGAGCGCAGGGCCGTGACAGCTGGTGCCCGCGCCGCGACGAGGCGTACATCGGCGTACTGGTCGACGACCTGATTACCCTGGGTACCCAGGAGCCGTACCGCATGTTCACTTCGCGTGCCGAGTACCGACTGATCCTGCGAGAAGACAACGCCGACCTGCGCCTGACCGAAAAGGGCCGCGAACTCGGCCTGATCGACGACCAACGCTGGGCCGCCTTCTGCACCAAGCGCGACGGCATCGAACGCGAGGAGCAGCGCCTGAAGTCGACCTGGGTGCGCCCGAACACCGAGCAAGGCCAAGCCATTGTGGATAAGTTCGGTACCCCGCTCAGCCATGAGTACAGCCTGCTCAACCTGTTGGCGCGCCCCGAAATCGACTACGCCGGGCTGATCGAGGCAACCGGCGGCGAAGCGATCGATCCACAGGTCGCCGAGCAGGTCGAAATCCGCACCAAATACGCCGGTTACATCGATCGCCAGCAAGACGAAATCGCCCGCCTGCGTGCCAGCGAAGATACCCGCCTGCCTGTGGATATCGACTACTCGACCATTTCCGGCCTGTCCAAGGAGATCCAGGGCAAGCTTGGCCAGACCCGTCCGGAAACGTTGGGCCAGGCTTCGCGCATCCCGGGCGTGACCCCGGCGGCGATTTCCCTGTTGCTGATTCACTTGAAAAAACGCGGCGCTGGCCGCGAATTGGAGCAAAGCGCTTGAGTTCCCTGGTCACCCCGCAACACGCAGAAGAGTTGTCCACAGGTGCCCGCCAGCTTGGTGTCGAGCTGAGCACCGAGCATCACGAAAAGCTGCTCGGCTACCTGGCCCTGTTGATCAAATGGAACAAAGCCTACAATCTCACCGCCGTGCGCGACCCCGACGAGATGGTGTCGCGCCACCTGCTGGACAGCCTCAGCGTCATGCCGTTTATCCACAGCGAGTGTGTCAACTGGCTGGATGTGGGCAGTGGCGGTGGCATGCCCGGCATTCCCTTGGCTATCCTGCATCCGGACAAGCGGGTGACTGTGCTGGACGCCAATGGCAAGAAGACCCGCTTCCTGACCCAAGTGAAAATGGAGCTCAAGCTGGACAACCTCACGGTTATCCACAGCCGGGTCGAGGCCTTCCAGCCAGCGCAGCCGTTCGACGGCATCATCTCCCGTGCCTTCAGCAGCATGGAGAACTTCACCAACTGGACCCGCCACCTGGGCGACACCGGGACGCAATGGCTTGCAATGAAGGGGCTGCATCCTGCCGATGAACTGGTAGCATTGCCCGCAGACTTCACAGTGGAAAGCGAACAGGCCCTGACCGTTCCGGGTTGCCAGGGCCAGCGCCATCTGCTGATACTGCGCCGCAAGGCATGACTGGGAACACACGCAACAATGGCTAAGGTATTCGCAATCGCGAACCAGAAAGGTGGTGTGGGCAAGACAACCACCTGTATCAATCTCGCCGCCTCGCTGGCGGCGACCAAGCGTCGTGTGCTGCTGATCGACCTCGATCCGCAGGGCAACGCCACCATGGGCAGCGGTGTGGACAAGCACGAGCTCGAGCACTCGGTGTACGACCTGCTGATCGGGGAATGCGATCTGGCCCAGGCCATGCATTACTCCGAGCACGGCGGTTTCCAGTTGCTGCCGGCCAACCGCGACCTGACCGCCGCCGAGGTGGTGCTGCTGGAAATGCAGGTCAAGGAAAGCCGTCTGCGCAACGCGCTGGCGCCCATCCGCGATAACTACGACTACATCCTCATCGACTGCCCACCGTCGCTGTCGATGCTGACGCTTAACGCCCTGGTTGCTTCCGATGGCGTGATCATCCCCATGCAGTGCGAGTACTACGCACTGGAAGGGCTCAGTGACCTTGTGGATAACATCAAGCGCATCGCCGCCCGGTTGAACCCGGAGCTGAAGATCGAAGGCCTGCTGCGGACCATGTACGATCCGCGGCTGAGCCTGAACAACGATGTTTCGGCGCAGCTGAAGGAGCACTTTGGCCCGCAGCTGTACGACACGGTCATTCCGCGCAACATTCGCTTGGCCGAGGCCCCGAGCTTCGGCATGCCGGCACTGGCTTACGACAAGCAATCGCGAGGCGCGCTGGCTTATCTGGCCCTGGCCGGGGAACTGGTACGCCGCCAACGCCGTCAATCACGCACTGCACAAACAACTTAAGGAATCCGTATGGCCGTCAAGAAACGGGGTCTCGGACGTGGGTTGGATGCACTGCTCAGTGGTCCTTCCGTCAGCGCGCTCGAAGAGCAGGCTGTGAAGATCGACCAGAAAGAACTGCAACACCTGCCGGTCGAGCTGATCCAGCGTGGCAAGTACCAGCCGCGCCGGGACATGGACCCGGAGGCGCTGGAAGAGCTTGCGCACTCGATTCGTAACCATGGTGTGATGCAGCCGATCGTGGTGCGCCCGATCGGCGACAACCGCTACGAGATCATCGCCGGTGAACGCCGCTGGCGCGCCACGCAGCAGGCCGGCCTGGACACGATCCCGGCCATGGTCCGCGACGTGGCCGATGAGGCGGCCATTGCCATGGCGCTGATCGAGAACATCCAGCGCGAAGACCTCAACCCGCTGGAAGAGGCCCTGGCCCTTCAGCGCCTGCAGCAGGAATTCGAGCTCACCCAGCAGCAGGTAGCCGACGCCGTAGGCAAGTCGCGGGTGACCGTGGCCAACCTGCTGCGTCTGATCACGCTGCCTGAGGCGATCAAGACCATGCTCGCCCACGGCGACCTGGAGATGGGTCACGCCCGCGCATTGCTCGGTCTGGAAGAAAACCGTCAGGAGGAGGGGGCGCGTCATGTTGTCGCACGTGGCCTCACCGTGCGCCAAACTGAGGCACTGGTGCGTCAGTGGCTCAGTGACAAGCCTGATCCGGTCGAACCGAGCAAACCTGATCCGGATATCGCACGCCTTGAACAGCGGCTCGCAGAGCGCCTGGGCTCGGCTGTCCAGATCCGTCATGGCAACAAGGGCAAAGGCCAGTTGGTTATTCGTTACAACTCCCTTGACGAGTTGCAAGGCGTGCTTGCTCACATCCGCTGAAACAATTCCTGTTGTAGCGCGCAGTCGGAAATCACTACCGAAGAGTTGAATAGGGGTTAATCCCCCCCTATACTCTGCGCGCATTTTGTCGGCACAAATTATGCCAAGTCATAACTGACTTGTTGGTCGACTTCCGAGGAGCAGTTGTGATGGAAATCCGCACGCCAAACCGCCTGCCTTTCCATCGCTGGGCGGTTTTTCCGGTACTGCTGGCTCAATTCGTCGTACTACTGCTGGCAACCTTGGTGTTGTGGCAGTGGAAAGGGGCGGTCAGTGGATATTCAGGCCTTTGCGGAGGTTTGATTGCCTGGCTGCCCAATGTGTATTTCGCCTGGAAGGCTTTTCGCTTCAGCGGAGCTCGGGCGGCACAAGCCATCGTCAAGTCGTTTTACGCTGGCGAGGCAGGCAAGATGATTTTGACGGCAGTGCTTTTTGCACTGACCTTTGCAGGAGTGAAGCCATTGGCGCCGTTAGCAGTATTCGGCGTCTTCGTGCTGACCCTTTTGGTCAGCTGGTTCGCGCCCCTGCTGATGAATAAAAGACTTTCGAGACCTTAGGGCGTTTGAGGCAACCATGGCAGCAGAAACCGCTTCGGGCTATATCCAGCACCACTTGCAGAACCTGACCTACGGTCAACTACCAGACGGCAGCTGGGGCTTCGCCCATTCGGCTGCAGAAGCCAAGGCAATGGGCTTCTGGGCGTTCCACCTGGACACCCTGGGTTGGTCCGTCGCGCTGGGTCTGATCTTCCTGTTCATCTTCCGCATGGCGGCGAAGAAGGCGACTTCCGGCCAACCTGGCGGTCTGCAGAACTTCGTTGAAGTGATGGTCGACTTCGTCAACGGCAGCGTGAAGGACTCCTTCCACGGCCGTAGCCCGGTAATCGCTCCGCTGGCGCTGACCATTTTCGTCTGGGTATTCCTGATGAACGCCGTCGACCTGGTACCGGTCGACTGGATTCCTCAGCTGGCCATCCTGATTTCCGGTGACCCGCACATTCCGTTCCGCGCCGTGTCGACCACCGACCCGAACGCGACCCTGGCCATGGCCTTCTGCGTGTTCGCCCTGATCATCTTCTACAGCATCAAGGTCAAGGGCCTGGGCGGCTTCATCGGTGAGCTGACCCTGCACCCGTTCGGCAGCAAGAACATCTTCGTTCAGATCCTGCTGATTCCGGTCAACTTCCTGCTGGAATTCGTCACCCTGATCGCCAAGCCGATCTCGCTGGCACTGCGTCTGTTCGGCAACATGTATGCCGGCGAACTGGTGTTCATCCTGATCGCAGTCATGTTCGGCTCCGGCCTGCTGTGGCTGAGCGGCCTGGGTGTGGTGCTGCAATGGGCGTGGGCTGTGTTCCACATCCTGATCATCACCCTGCAAGCTTTCATCTTCATGATGCTGACCATCGTCTACCTGTCGATGGCGCACGAAGATAACCATTAAGACCGCCTGGCGTGTCTGATAGCCTTCTTCGCCTGTTCGGGGGGAGGGCTTAAAAAGTCCGCAAGGGCAGCTGTACTCACGATTTGTTTTACCGCTTCAAACTAAAAACCTAACCAATACGACGTAAAAGTCGGGAGGAAAGATGGAAACTGTAGTTGGTCTGACCGCTATCGCTGTTGCTCTGCTGATCGGCCTGGGTGCTCTGGGTACCGCCATTGGTTTCGGCCTGCTGGGCGGCAAATTCCTGGAAGGCGCTGCTCGTCAACCAGAAATGGTTCCGATGCTGCAGGTTAAAATGTTCATCGTTGCCGGTCTGCTCGACGCCGTAACCATGATCGGTGTTGGTATCGCTCTGTTCTTCACCTTCGCGAATCCGTTCGTTGGTCAGATCGCCGGCTAATCACTCGTCACCACGAGTTGATGGCTGTATGAATTAAGACCGAGCGAGGTGTTGGCGTGAACATTAATGCAACCCTGATTGGCCAATCCGTTGCTTTTCTGATTTTTGTACTCTTCTGCATGAAGTATGTATGGCCTCCGGTCATCACTGCTCTGCAAGAGCGCCAAAAGAAGATTGCCGACGGCTTGGACGCTGCCAACCGCGCAGCTCGCGACCTGGAGCTGGCCCAAGAGAAAGCGGGTCAGCAACTGCGTGAAGCTAAAGCACAGGCAGCCGAAATCATTGAGCAAAGCAAGAAACGCGCTGCTCAGCTTGTCGACGAAGCCCGTGAACAGGCCCGCGTCGAAGCTGACCGTGTGAAGGCTCAGGCTCTGGCCGAGATCGAACAGGAACTGAACAGCGCTAAAGACGCCCTGCGTGCCCAAGTGGGTGCCCTGGCCGTTGGCGGTGCCGAAAAGATCCTTGGCGCCACAATCGATCAAAACGCGCATGCGGAGCTGGTTAACAAACTGGCCGCTGAAATTTAAGCGAGGGCGATCATGGCAGAACTGACCACGTTGGCCCGACCTTACGCTAAGGCTGCCTTTGAGCATGCCCAGGCCCATCAGCAACTGGCCAATTGGTCAGCCATGCTCGGCCTGGCTGCTGCGGTGTCGCAAGACGACACCATGCAGCGCCTGCTCAAGGCCCCGCGACTGACGAGCGCAGAAAAGGCCGCCACGTTCATTGACGTGTGCGGTGACAAGTTCAATGCACAGGCACAGAATTTCATTCATGTTGCCGCGGAAAACGACCGTCTCCTGCTTCTGCCGGAGATTGCCGCCCTGTTCGACCTGTACAAGGCCGAGCAAGAAAAATCCGTGGACGTGGAAGTCACCAGTGCCTTCGCGTTGAACCAAGAACAGCAAGACAAACTCGCCAAGGTTCTCAGTGCACGGTTAGGCCAGGAAGTGCGCCTGCACGCGTCGGAGGATGCCAGCCTGATTGGCGGCGTCGTCATCCGCGCTGGTGACCTGGTAATCGATGGCTCTGTTCGCGGCAAAATCGCGAAACTGGCCGAAGCATTGAAATCTTGAGTTTGAAGGGGCAGCAGAGCAATGCAGCAACTCAATCCTTCCGAAATTAGTGAAATCATCAAGGGCCGCATCGACAACCTCGATGTGAGCTCCCAAGCCCGTAACGAAGGTACCGTTGTTTCGGTATCCGACGGTATCGTGCGGATCCACGGTCTGGCCGACGTCATGTACGGCGAAATGATCGAGTTCCCTGGCAGCGTATTCGGCATGGCCCTGAACCTGGAGCAAGACTCCGTAGGTGCAGTGATCCTGGGTGCATACGACACCCTCGCCGAAGGCATGAGCGCCAAGTGCACCGGCCGCATCCTGGAAGTTCCTGTTGGTAAGGAACTGCTGGGCCGCGTCGTTGACGCACTGGGCAACCCGATCGACGGTAAAGGTCCTCTGGGCAACACCCAGACCGACGCAGTCGAGAAAGTGGCTCCAGGCGTGATCTGGCGTAAGTCGGTAGACCAGCCTGTACAGACTGGCTACAAGTCCGTCGACGCCATGATCCCTGTCGGCCGTGGCCAGCGCGAGCTGATCATCGGTGACCGTCAGATCGGCAAGACCGCCATGGCCATCGACGCCATCATCAACCAGAAAGACTCCGGTATTTTCTGTGTTTATGTTGCTGTCGGCCAGAAGCGTTCCACCGTTGCCAACATCGTTCGCAAGCTGGAAGAATCCGGCGCTCTGGCCAACACCATCGTGGTCGTTGCCAGTGCATCGGAATCCGCCGCACTGCAGTTCCTGGCGCCATACGCCGGCTGCACCATGGGCGAGTTCTTCCGTGACCGCGGTGAAGACGCCCTGATCGTTTACGATGACCTGTCCAAGCAGGCCGTTGCTTACCGTCAGATCTCCCTGCTGCTGCGCCGTCCACCAGGACGTGAAGCATACCCAGGCGACGTGTTCTATCTCCACTCCCGTCTGCTGGAGCGTGCTTCGCGCGTTTCGGAAGAGTACGTCGAGAAGTTCACCAACGGCGCAGTCACTGGCAAAACCGGTTCCCTGACCGCTCTGCCGATCATCGAAACCCAGGCTGGCGACGTTTCCGCGTTCGTTCCGACCAACGTGATTTCCATCACCGACGGTCAGATCTTCCTGGAATCGGCCATGTTCAACTCGGGCATCCGCCCTGCAGTGAACGCCGGTGTTTCGGTATCCCGCGTAGGTGGTGCCGCTCAGACCAAGATCATCAAGAAGCTGTCCGGTGGTATTCGTACCGCGCTGGCTCAGTACCGTGAACTGGCTGCATTCGCCCAGTTCGCGTCCGATCTGGACGAAGCGACCCGCAAGCAGCTGGAGCATGGTCAGCGCGTTACCGAGCTGATGAAGCAGAAGCAGTACGCGCCAATGTCCATCGCAGACATGGCCCTGTCGCTGTACGCCGCTGAGCGTGGCTTCCTGACTGACGTAGAAGTCTCCAAGATCGGCAGCTTCGAGCAAGCACTGATCGCCTTCTTCAACCGTGATCACGCCGAACTGATGGCGAAGATCAACGTGAAGGGTGACTTCAACGACGAAATCGACGCTGGCCTGAAAGCCGGTATCGAGAAGTTCAAGGCCACCCAGACCTGGTAAGCCGCAGCGGGGGCCGTGGCCCCCGCTTGCTAACCTGATAGGTGATACATGGCAGGCGCAAAAGAGATTCGCAGTAAGATTGCGAGCATCAAAAGCACGCAAAAAATTACCAGCGCCATGGAGAAAGTGGCGGTCAGCAAAATGCGCAAGGCACAAATGCGCATGGCTGCTAGCCGTCCTTACGCGGAGCGTATCCGCCAGGTGATCGGTCATCTGGCCAACGCCAACCCGGAATATCGCCACCCGTTCATGATCGAGCGCCCTGTAAAGCGCGCCGGTTATATAGTGGTGAGCAGTGACCGTGGTCTGTGCGGTGGCTTGAACACCAACCTGTTCAAGGCCCTGGTCAAGGACATGAGCGCAAACCGCGAACAGGGCGTGGAAATCGACCTGTGCGTGATCGGCAGCAAGGGTGCGACTTTCTTCCGCATCTTTGGCGGCAACGTCGTAGCCGCGATCAGCCACTTGGGCGAAGAGCCATCGATCAACGATCTGATCGGCTCCGTCAAAGTGATGCTGGACGCCTACCTGGACGGCCGTATCGATCGCCTCTCGGTGGTTTCGAACAAGTTCATCAACACCATGACCCAGAAGCCAACGGTCGAGCAATTGGTACCGTTGGTGGCAACCCCGGATCAGGATCTCAAGCATCACTGGGATTACCTGTACGAACCCGACGCAAAAGAGCTGCTGGACGGCTTGATGGTGCGTTACGTGGAGTCGCAGGTGTACCAGGCGGTGGTCGAGAACAACGCTGCTGAACAAGCGGCCCGGATGATCGCCATGAAGAACGCCACAGACAACGCCGGTGATTTGATCAAAGAGCTTCAGTTGATCTACAACAAGGCGCGTCAGGCTGCGATCACCCAGGAGATCTCGGAAATCGTCGGCGGCGCTGCCGCGGTTTAACGGTTCACATATTCAGAGGATCCAGCTATGAGTAGCGGACGTATCGTTCAAATCATCGGCGCCGTCATCGACGTGGAATTCCCACGTGACGTCGTGCCGAGTGTTTACAACGCGCTGAAAGTACAAGGCGCGGAAACCACCCTGGAAGTTCAGCAGCAGCTGGGCGACGGCGTGGTTCGTACCATTGCGATGGGCTCGACCGAAGGCCTGAAGCGCGGTCTGGAAGTCGTTGACTCCGGCGCTGCCATTTCCGTTCCTGTTGGTAAGGCCACCCTGGGCCGTATCATGGACGTACTGGGCAACCCGATCGACGAAGCCGGCCCGATCGGCGAAGAAGAGCGTCGCGGTATCCACCAGCCAGCGCCTTCGTTCGCTGACCAGGCAGGCGGCAACGACCTGCTGGAAACCGGCATCAAGGTTATCGACCTGGTTTGCCCGTTCGCCAAGGGTGGTAAAGTTGGTCTGTTCGGTGGTGCCGGTGTCGGCAAGACCGTAAACATGATGGAACTGATCCGTAACATCGCCATGGAACACAGCGGTTACTCCGTGTTCGCTGGTGTGGGTGAGCGTACTCGTGAGGGTAACGACTTCTACCACGAGATGAAGGACTCCAACGTTCTCGACAAGGTAGCGCTGGTCTACGGTCAGATGAACGAGCCACCAGGAAACCGTCTGCGCGTAGCGCTGACTGGCCTGACCATGGCTGAGAAGTTCCGTGACGAAGGTAACGACGTTCTGCTGTTCGTCGACAACATCTATCGTTACACCCTGGCCGGTACCGAAGTATCCGCACTGCTGGGCCGTATGCCTTCGGCAGTAGGTTACCAGCCGACCCTGGCTGAAGAGATGGGCGTTCTGCAAGAGCGCATCACTTCCACCAAGGAAGGTTCGATCACCTCCGTTCAGGCCGTATACGTACCTGCGGACGACTTGACCGACCCGTCGCCAGCGACCACCTTCGCCCACTTGGACGCCACCGTCGTTCTGTCCCGTGACATCGCCTCCCTGGGCATCTACCCAGCGGTCGACCCACTGGACTCGACTTCGCGCCAGCTGGACCCGAACGTGATCGGCAACGAGCACTACGACACCGCTCGTGGCGTTCAGTATGTTCTGCAGCGCTACAAAGAGCTGAAGGACATCATCGCGATCCTGGGTATGGACGAACTGTCCGAGACCGACAAGCAACTGGTAGCCCGCGCTCGTAAGATCCAGCGCTTCCTGTCGCAGCCGTTCTTCGTGGCCGAAGTCTTCACTGGTTCGCCAGGCAAGTACGTTTCCCTGAAAGACACCATCGCTGGCTTCAGCGGCATCCTCAAAGGTGACTACGACCACCTGCCAGAACAAGCGTTCTACATGGTCGGCAGCATCGACGAAGCGATCGAGAAAGCCAAGAAACTGTAATTCCTGCGCCCCGCAAGGGGCGCTATCAGGTTGAGGCAAGCAGATGGCTATGACAGTCCATTGCGATATCGTCAGCGCGGAAGGAGAGATTTTCTCCGGCCTGGTCGAGATGGTAGTTGCGCACGGTAACCTGGGTGATCTCGGTATCGCTCCAGGCCACGCGCCGCTGATCACCAATCTCAAGCCTGGTCCGATCACGCTGACCAAGCAGGGTGGCGCCCATGAGGTGTTCTACATCTCTGGTGGCTTCCTCGAGGTTCAGCCAAACATGGTCAAGGTGCTTGCCGATACCGTGCAACGTGCTGCAGACCTGGATGAAGCTCAGGCTCAGGAAGCCCTCAAGGCTGCTGAGAACGCCCTGAATCTGAAAGGCGCGGACTTCGACTACGGTGCCGCCGCCGCACGTCTGGCCGAGGCCGCAGCCCAGCTGCGTACCGTCCAGCAAATGCGCAAAGGCAAGTAATCGGCCTTTGGCTGATAACTTCTGTTGCGATTGAGTAAAAGGGTAGCCTCGGCTACCCTTTTTCTTTTTTTCTGATTTTTCCCCCCCCGGTCATTTCACTGACCGCCCAGGATTGGTAGCCAGTAATGTCACTCGATATCGTTATTCTCGCCGCCGGCCAAGGCACCCGCATGCGCTCGGCGCTGCCCAAGGTGCTGCACCCGGTAGCCGGCAACTCCATGCTCGGCCATGTTATCCACAGTGCGCGCCAACTGCAGCCGCAAGGTATTCATGTTGTGATTGGCCATGGTGCCGAGCTGGTTCGCGAGCGCCTGGCCGCTGACGACCTCAACTTCGTCATGCAGGATAAGCAGCTGGGTACCGGCCATGCTGTTGCCCAGGCTCTGCCGGCGCTGACTGCCGACACCGTGCTGGTGTTGTACGGTGACGTGCCGATGATCGAAGTGGAGACCCTGCAGCGCCTGTTGGCCAAGGCCAACGACCAGCAGCTGGGCCTGCTCACGGTTACCCTGGACGACCCGACAGGTTATGGCCGTATCGTCCGTGACGAGCAGGGCAAGGTAACTGCCATCGTTGAGCACAAGGACGCCAACGACGTGCAGAAAGCGATCAAGGAAGGCAACACCGGTATCTTGGCATTGCCAGCTGCGCGCCTGGCTGACTGGATGGGCCGTCTGTCGAACAACAACGCCCAGGGCGAGTATTACCTGACCGACGTCATCGCCATGGCAGTGGCCGATGGCCTGGTGGTGGCTACCGAGCACCCGCACGACCCGATGGAAGTGCAGGGCGCCAATGACCGCCGCCAGCTGTCCGAGCTGGAGCGTCACTACCAGCTGCGTGAAGGCCGCCGCCTGATGGCCCAGGGTGTAACCCTGCGCGACCCGGCACGTTTCGATGTACGGGGCGAAGTGACCGTTGGCCGTGACGTGCTGATCGACATCAACGTGATTCTCGAAGGCAAGGTGGTCATCGAGGACGATGTGCAGATCGGCCCTAACTGCGTGATCAAGAACACCACCCTGCGCAAAGGCGCGGTGGTCAAGGCTAACAGCCACCTTGAAGGCGCCGTGATGGGCGAGGGTAGCGATGCCGGCCCGTTCGCCCGCCTGCGCCCAGGCAGCGTGCTGGATGCCAAAGCCCATGTGGGTAACTTCGTGGAACTGAAAAACGCCCACTTGGGCGAAGGCGCCAAGGCCGGTCACCTGACCTACCTGGGCGATGCCGAAATCGGTGCGCGCACCAATATTGGCGCCGGTACCATCACCTGCAACTACGATGGCGCCAACAAGTTCAAGACCGTGATGGGTGAGGACGTGTTCATCGGTTCGAACAACTCGCTGGTAGCGCCTGTGGAAATTCAGGCTGGCGCGACCACCGCAGCCGGTTCGACCATCACTCAGGCCGTCGAGGCCGGTGAGCTGGCGGTGGCCCGTGCGCGCCAGCGCAACATCTCGGGCTGGAAGCGCCCGGAGAAAATCAAGAAGAGCTGATTTGTTCACAGCTATTTCGATCGAAAGCCGACTTATGTGAGTAAGTCGGCTTTTTTATTGGCTTTTTGCGGTGCCTGTAGGACGGTATCGAACCGGCAAAACTATCCACAGGGCAGCGACAGCTTGACGAATCATTCATCTTAGGTTTTGATTGCAACCATTATCTTTCGAAACGAAACTTAAGCACTCATGTCGAAACGAAATACCCCGCAGCGGCGGCACAACATCCTGGCGTTGCTCAGTGAGCAGGGCGAGGTGAGCGTGGACGCTTTGGCCAAACGTTTCGAGACTTCGGAAGTCACCATTCGCAAAGATCTCGCCGCTCTCGAAACCAACGGCCTGCTGCTACGCCGCTACGGCGGAGCGGTACCCGTGCCGCAAGAACTGCTCGGTGAGCCGGCCCAGCCTGTGTCTTCCTACAAGAAGGCCATCGCCCGTGCCGCTGTTGGTCGAATCCGCGAACATGCGCGCATCATCATCGACAGCGGCAGCACCACGGCAGCCATGATCCCTGAGCTGGGGCGTCAGCCCGGCCTGGTGGTGATGACCAATTCGCTGAATGTGGCCCGTGCCATCAGCGACCTTGAACACGAGCCGGTGCTGCTGATGACCGGCGGTACCTGGGACCCGCATTCCGAGTCGTTCCAGGGCCAGGTGGCCGAGCAGGTTTTGCGCTCTTACGATTTCGACCAGCTGTTCATCGGTGCCGATGGCATTGACCTCGGCCGGGGGACCACCACCTTCAACGAACTGCTCGGGCTTAGCCGGGTCATGGCTGAAGTTGCCCGCGAAGTGATCGTGATGGTCGAGTCGGACAAGGTGGGGCGCAAGATCCCCAACCTCGAGCTGCCCTGGAGCAGCGTGCACACCCTTATTACAGACGAACGACTGCCCGCAGCGGCACGTGAACAAATTCAAGCCCGCGGCATCAACCTGATCTGCGCCGCGATCAGCCAGGAGCAATAAAACATGTGTGGAATCGTTGGTGCCATCGCCGAGCGCAATATCACTGCCATCCTGATCGAAGGCCTCAAGCGTCTGGAGTACCGCGGGTACGACAGCGCAGGCCTGGCCGTCCTTACCCAAGGCGGTGAATTGCAGCGCCGTCGCCGCATCGGCAAGGTCAGTGAGCTGCAAGCCGCTGTAGCGGCTGACCCACTGGCTGGCCAGCTGGGTATCGCCCATACCCGTTGGGCTACCCACGGTGCGCCGACCGAAGGCAACGCTCACCCGCACTTCTCGGGCAATGAAGTGGCGGTGGTGCACAACGGTATCATCGAGAACCACGAAGAGCTGCGTGAAGAGCTGAAAGGCCTGGGCTACACCTTCACTTCGCAGACCGACACCGAAGTGATCGTCCACCTTATCCACAACACCCTGAAGAGCACTCCAGACCTGGCCGATGCGCTGAAAGCCGCCGTCAAGCGTCTGCATGGCGCTTATGGCCTGGCACTGGTCAGCGCCAAGCAGCCCGACCGACTGGTAGCTGCACGCAGCGGCAGCCCTCTGGTCATTGGCCTGGGCCTTGGCGAAAACTTCCTGGCGTCCGACCAGTTGGCCCTGCGCCAGGTCACTGACCGCTTCATGTATCTGGAAGAAGGCGACATCGCTGAAATTCGCCGTGACCAGGTCACCATCTGGGACGAGAACGGCCACAAGGTCCAGCGCGAAACCGTGCAGTACCATGAAGGTGCCGAGGCTGCTGACAAGGGCAACTATCGCCACTTCATGCTCAAGGAAATCCACGAGCAGCCAAGCGTCGTTCAACGCACCCTGGAAGGCCGCCTGGGCAAGGACAACGTGATGGTCCAGGCTTTCGGCCCGAAGGCTGCCGAACTGTTCGCCAAGGTGCGCAATGTGCAGATCGTTGCCTGCGGAACCAGCTACCACGCAGGCATGGTCGCCCGTTACTGGCTGGAAAGCTTGGCCGGTATCCCCTGCCAGGTGGAAGTGGCCAGCGAGTTCCGTTACCGCAAGGTGGTGGTGCAACCGGATACCCTGTTCGTCTCGATCTCGCAGTCCGGCGAAACCGCCGATACCCTGGCTGCGCTGCGCAACGCCAAGGAGCTGGGCTTCCTCGGCAGCCTGGCAATCTGCAACGTGGGCATCAGCTCGCTGGTACGCGAGTCGGACCTGACCCTGTTGACCTTGGCTGGCCCGGAAATCGGTGTGGCCTCGACCAAAGCCTTCACCACCCAGCTGGTGTCGCTGATGCTGCTGACCTTGGCCCTGGGCCAGGTGCGCGGTACCCTGGAAGCCGGTGTCGAAGCCGAGCTGGTTGAAGAACTGCGTCGCCTGCCAACCCGCCTGGGCGAAGCACTGGCGATGGACGCCACTGTCGAGAAGATCGCCGAGCTGTTCGCTGATAAACACCACACCCTGTTCCTTGGCCGTGGTGCGCAATACCCGGTGGCGATGGAAGGTGCGCTCAAGCTCAAGGAAATCTCGTACATCCACGCTGAAGCCTACCCGGCAGGCGAGCTGAAGCACGGCCCGCTGGCGCTGGTGGACAATGACATGCCGGTGGTTACCGTTGCGCCGAACAACGAGCTGCTGGAGAAGTTGAAGTCCAACCTGCAGGAAGTGCGTGCCCGTGGTGGCGAGCTGGTCGTGTTCGCCGACGAGCAGGCTGGCATGACCAATGGTGAAGGCACCCATGTGATCAAGGTGCCGCACATTGCCGATGCCTTGGCGCCAATCCTGTACACCATTCCGCTGCAGCTGCTGTCCTACTATGTCGCCGTGCTCAAGGGTACCGACGTTGACCAGCCGCGTAACCTGGCCAAGTCGGTTACGGTTGAGTAAGTAGCGGACAGTCGCTGTTCAAGATGGCTTTGGACAATAAAGATTGACACAAAACAATAAAGTTTGACACAAGCTATTAAAGTTTGACACAACGCGTAAACCCCCGTATCTACGGGGGTTTTACGTTTCTGGGTCAAGCCGTTGGTCTGGATCCGCCGCATCGCTTTTCAGCGGGAGTAGTCTAGGAAGCCCTTCGAAGTGGCCTCGCAGCGGGCCGTATTTTCCTATTACTTTTTTTGAGAGTGAGGTGAAGCGGTCCAGGTGGACTGAGGAGGTAAGGTTGCGCGGTCGTAGGTTTGCGTCAAAGCAGGACATAGAACGGCACATCGCCAATGGATTTGGTGGCGGAGCCGGAGCCGGTTACTTGCCTTGGTTGCGTGTGCAGGATGTCCCGTCGAGAGGACGCTCCCACAAAATCCTGGGCGTTAAGGTCGAACGCCTTCACCACCTCCTGTCCGACCTCGAACGGGCATACCTTCTGGTCTGTGAGTTCTCTGAGGACGTAGTAGACATCCGCGAGCAGTACCCAACCAGCTTCTTGGAAAACTACAGCTTTCATGTGAGGTTGTCCTTTACAGGTCAGAGAGTGGTATCAGGCTAACTCCCTTCGTGTGCCTCAAAAACTAGCTAACCCGAGGAAGACTTTCGCCGTTTCGCTGAAGGTTGAGACGATCAGCCATTCAAGGAATGGCTGATCGTCCTAGGATGAGCGCACACGTGATGGTCGCTCAGGTAAGGCGCCGGATCAGATCGCTTTCGGTGGGAAGTCGATGTCTGTTTTCGCCACGTTGTTCAGGTAGTTCGTCAAGGTCAGCAGCGAGACCTGTGCGATTACATCGACGATTTTTGCATCGTCCAGGCCTGCCTCCCGTGCGATAGAGAGATGTTCGTCACTCACTTGGCCGCGGCTCAGTGTTACTGCTCGAGCCAGGGCTGCGACCCCATTCAGCGTGCCAGCGCGCGCTGCCAGCAAATCATCAGCGTTTAGTCCAGCCTTCCCACCGAAGAAGCTGTGAGCCGCGACGCAGTAGTCGCATCCGTTAACTTCCGATGCCGCCAGCGCCGCCACTTCACGTTCAGCAGGTGTCATGCTGTTCTTGCTCAGCGCTTGTGCCAGAGCGAGGTAACCTCCCAAGGCTGCTGGTGAGTGAGCCAGGGTAGCGAAAGCGTTGGGGATAAAACCCAAACCTTTTTCTACGCCTTGCAGAGCAGTGCGTGCAGCAGCTGGAGCTTGGTCAATGGTCAAAGCAGCAATTCGGGTCATGATTTTGCTTCCTTCTGAGTTGTCCAATGCGGTTCTGTTCAGGCGACAGGAATAGGGTTTTCGGCCAGTGCCTGGTTGAACTGGTTGATCAGTTCATGCTCGTTTGCACCCTGGTTGGCTCGGACTGGGACGACGCGGTCAACCAGGACTTCGGTTGTCGCTGTCTCCAGTTTTTCCAAGGTCTCTTGAATGAACTCGTCCAGAGGCATGGCGCGCTCATCACCACTCTTGTGAATCAGATCGGTGTCGACCCATGGCGGCGCGATTTCCAGAACCTTGACGCTGGTGTCGCGCAGGGCAAAACGTTGCGACAGCGAGTAGGAGTGGATCGCGGCTTTGGTCGCCGAGTAGAGCGCTGTCGCGGCCAGTGGCAGATAGGCCAGTACCGAGCTGTTGTTGATGATGTAGGCATCAGGTTGACGCTTGAGATGTTCTACAAACGCAGCGCTAACACGGACCGGGCCCAGCAGGTTGGTTTGCAGCAGCCCTACAGCCTGCTCATCGTCATAATCGCCAGAACCTGGGTTGTCGAAAGGCATGATGCCGGCATTGTTGATGATGACGTTCAGCGAGGGGTGTCGACGGATAACCTCTTGTGCGACATCCTTGATCTGCTGTGCATCATTGATATCAAGCTGAACAGTGTCGATGCCGGGGTTGGAGCTGGCAATTTCATCCAGCAGCGATTGGCGTCGACCGGCGATGATGACTTTGTTCCCACGTTGGTGGAATGCTTCGGCCAGTGCACGGCCAATACCGGAGGTGCCGCCAGTGATGAAGATGGTGTTTGCGCTAGTTTTCATGATTTGTATCCTTTCAATTTGATTGATTAAACGTCGTAACGCGGTGCGAGTTTGTTGCTGGAGAGATGTCCGAACAGCGCCTTACGGCTGCTTTCGTAGAGCTCGAAATGCTGTAGGTCCTGCATGGAAGGGATGGAGATCAAGACACTGTTGTCGAAGTCTTGAAGGGCGCCATCCACCAGGTCGCTAGCTGACATCACGATGTTGGGATCCAGGTTTTCGACAGGCAGCCCCCCGATCTCCCAGAAGTCGGTGGCTGTAGCTCCTGGCAGCACCGCTTGAATCCTGATGCCTTGTTCTGCCAGCTCTTTGTGCAGCGATTGAGTGAACGCCGTTACGTAGGCTTTGCTTCCGCCGTACACGCCATTCAGTATTTCGGGTGCCAGGCTGACGATTGATGAGATATTGATGATTGCGCCCTGTTGGCGAGCGATGAAGCCTGGAACAGCGGCGTAGGTGAGTCTTGTCAGTGCAGTGACGTTGAGATTGATCATCTCGGCCATCCGCTCGATATCGCTTTCCATCAAGCTGGTGTGGGTACCGATGCCGGCGTTGTTAACCAAGAGGTTGATGCTGGCGTCTTCACGCAATTTGCGCTCGACTCGAGCCAGGTCCGTTGAGTTGGCCAGGTCAGCCTGGAAGACTTCCACGCTCTGCTGGGTCTCGTTGGTGATTCGGCTGGCGAGGGCATTGAGTCGATCACGATTGCGGGCGACCAGAACCAGGTCATAGCCACGTTGAGCCAGGCGCTCGGCGTAGATCGCGCCGATGCCGGTAGATGCGCCTGTGATCAGGGCGGTGCCTTTGTATTCCTGAGTCATGGTCCAGCTCCGTTGTTTGGGTGTGGAGCCATGATGCAAAAAAACCGATTTGTCTTAAATGACGCATACGGTCATGATTTAGGACATCAGAAAATGGAGCGTGGTAATGCATCGAGTCGGCTATCTGATCACAGACGGGTTTCAAGTGATGTCACTGGCCACCCAGGCTGTTTTTGAGTTCGCCAATATGGTGGCGGGTGAGCCTGTGTATCGAATTCAGAATTTTTCAGTGTCAGGTGGCACGGTTCGATCGTCGCTGGGCATGCATATCGATACGCTGGCGTTGGATGCTCCCGGGCTGGCTGATAGCTGGATGATCACAGGAACACTCACTCCACTTACGCCTCCTGCGGTTGAGGTGTTGTCCAGCGTGCAGGGCTTTGCACAGAGCGCTCGACGTATCGCTGGCATTTGCACAGGTGCATTCGTGCTGGCTCAAGCGGGAGTCTTGGATAACCGACGTGCGACCACTCACTGGGCCTACGCGAAAACTCTGCAGAGCATGCATCCGAGTATTGAGGTGGAAGAAGATCGGATCTTCATAGTGGACGGCCCTATCTGGACCTCGGCAGGAATGACCGCCGGCCTCGACATGGCTTTGGGGATGGTGGAAAAGGATTTAGGTACGGAGCTCGCACGTTCAGTAGCGCATAAGCTCGTCATGCATCAACGTCGTTCGGGAGGGCAGTCGCAGCACTCTGAGTTGCTCACCATGGCGCCTAAATCAGATCGAATTCAGAGCGCTCTAGACTACGCGCGCAAGCATTTGAACAGAGCATTGAGCGTGGAAGAGCTAGCAGAGGTTGTGCATCTGAGCCCGAGGCAGTTCACCCGTGTCTTTACTGCTGAAACAGGCCAGTCACCGGCGAAAGCGGTGGAGAGCCTTCGCCTGGAAGCAGCTCGACTTATGATCGAGCAAAGTCGCCATAGTCTGGACACGGTAGCAAGGGAAACAGGGTTCAGGGATCGTCGACACATGCGCGAGGTATTCATCCGAGGTTTTGGTGTTCCCCCGCAAGCAGTTCGCCGGGACGCGAGACGGGTCGGATAGAAAACGCTTTCCTATTAAACCGAACGGTTCGATACTGGGATCATGTCGATGATTTAGGTACCGAAAATGGGACGCCCTCGAAAATTCAATCGTGAGACGGTGCTGGAGAAAGCACTCCCCGTATTCTGGCAATACGGCTACTCCGGCACCTCTCTGCATCATCTTGAGACCGCTACAGGTGTCAACAAATCTGGCCTGTATTCTGAATTCAAGGACAAAGATGATCTTTTTCTGAGCGCCCTGGCGTATTACTACGCTAACCGCGGTGCGCCAGAAATCCTGACTGCTCAGCCGCACGGATGGGCAAACATCGAGCGGTTTCTTCGGCTTGGCGACCCCCAAGATAACGGATGTATGGGGTGTTTCTCCGTCAATGCTTTACGGGAATTCCCGGTGCTTTCCGAGCAGGTCCGTCAGCTGCTTGTGGATTGTCACCGTCGCCTGCTCCCGGAAATCGCTGACAATGTAAGGGCTGAGAAGACCCGACTGGCACCAGAGGTAGTCGCGGACATCATCATGGTGTTTTTCTCTGGGGTGTGCGTAGAAAGCTGCTTGCCTGCTGATGGTACAGGCGATCGCGTCAGCCATTTCATGGAAGCGCTGCGGGCTCTCTGAACAAAATTCATCCTTTTTGAACCGAATGGTTTTTTTCTCTTGCACCAGCCTTGGGGTCGTCCTATATTGAACCGATCGGTTCTTAAAGAGGCAAAGCGAGTCGGTATTTTCCTGCTCAGAAGCTCTGTCTTAACCCAAGCGTCATCCCGCAAGGAGAATCACCATGGCACTGAAGATCCATCCCATTAACCTCGGAAACATGCAGATGGATTTGAATCGCCCCGGGTTCCCTAGACACTCTCCAAGCTCAGAAAATAGCGTTTCTCATACTCTACTGGCGACAGCTGCATAGCACTGCTGTGTCGACGCTTGGGGTTATAGAA
>NZ_JBICKA010000098.1:0-84992 GCF_043103635.1 Pseudomonas sp. yb_9
TCAGATTGCTCCTCTGGGGGTACCTGACCCTCGGGCCAATCAGGAGCCTCAGTTTCAGGTTGCGGGACAGGCTCTCCAGGGTTGTGCGGTATTGGATCAACATAGGGATCAAGGGGAAGATCGGTGGTTTCCTTTGGTTCAGCCATGGTTCTTACCTCATTAGCCATGCGGCGACTGCTTAAGGTATTGAGCTGCTGAACCACACTCCCGTTCATTATTCTTCTGCCGAAGAGGGCTAGTCAGGCTGCTCGGGTCTCATCGAAGTTGAGAAGCGCAGCGTTGGCTTGCCGCACTAGGTGAATCCATTGTCGACGACTGATCATCCCGGATAACTCCAGATCTTCAGCGCTACGGCACGCACTCTCGTATTCATCCTCCCTGAGTGAACCTGCCCTCAAAAAACGGTTACGCCAAGCCAATATTGCGGCAGCGGCAATGTTGCAGCATTCCACGTTCAGCGACTCCTGAAACTAGGTAGGGAGGGGGATGGGTGGAAAAAACGGCGGCAGATTACACCATTCCATGAGTAAGAAAATTGGAAGGCGATAATCGGCAAGGGCCAGCAAAATGGCATTGCGAACACAGCGCTGAGCATGCTCAAAGCCGCTTGAAAATCGTATTGCTGAGGCAGTTGATGGCAGTCGACTCGAGACTGGCTGCCAGGATGGCGAGTTCCTAACATCCGATCAGCGGCGTTGAAACGTATGGCCGGTCTGCCTTACTCAGATTTCACCCTATGGAGACAGCGATGAGAACCAGAGGCCAGACATACTTGAATTGGGTGGACACCCAGTTGCATTGCCGAACTCACAATGAGGTACTGGATTCCGGGCTCACAATTGATGTTCAGGTGCGCCTTTCTCGAGTCGGAGCTACCCAGTTGTTTATCGGCCTCTATGGACAAACTGGGTTACCCATCCATGAGGAGGCGTACCAGACGCGTCCCGGACAATCCATGACGACGGCGCTTCTGTGGGGCGTTTCTCGGGCGCGGGATGTTGCCGCGTCTCAGTCATTTCCTGGTGCCGCATCCGGGAGATAGCGCGACCGGCGGTAACAACTCTAGTCGAACGAGGACTTCAGCGGATCATCCAAAAGGTGTGGTATCACGCATTTCTTCCGAGGTATGCAGTAATGAGCACCGATCCGAGAAAGCAAGGTGACTTGAATCGCGATGGCCCCACACCGCCTGACCCTGTGGAAAACGATCCGCTCATGGATGATGATTCAGAGGACGATGAGAAAAGCAAAAAGCAAGAAAACCCTGATGAAGGGATGGGCACCCCAAGAGAGTGATATCTTGATTGACTAGGTTACGCCAAGCCCAGTTGGATCTGGGCTTGGGTGGTGTAAGCGAGTTACGGGTGAAAGAGCTGCCTTACGCGTTTGAGCAGTTCCAAATTGGTGGGTTTGACCACTACGTGCTGCAGCTCCTCTAAGGTGAACCAGCGACACTCAATGATTTCATCCGATGGCGTTGGGCGCATGGAGACGGTGACCGGCATGCGGTAAAGGTAGTGCTCCTCGCTTTCAAAGGCGAAGTGTCCCAGGAACTGTTCACCTCCCAGGGGCAGTGTCGTTTCTTCCCGCAACTCTCGGCGGGCTGCCTCTAATGGTTGCTCGCCCGGCTCAATCTTGCCGCCTGGCAGAGACCATTCGGGTGCTTGCTTGCGCACGAACAGCAACTTTCCATCCCGCAGGCAGATGACGGTGGAATGCATTTCTTTCATGTGGCTCATGATTTTGCCCTCCCTCTGAACAAAGGGCACTTGGGGACGCAATAAGTTCAGGCGGAGCGTCCGTTTGACGCTGTAAGTTAAGCATATTGCTAACCCACCTTGCAGCCCGGGCATATCAATTGCATGGGTAGCGGGCGTGGTTTAATTAAAATTAAAGGGCAGGTTTCTAGTGAGGCCGAGCACCACCGGTACGGGGGAAACTGACGCAGAAGGATGTGCCATTTTCGTTTGTAGAGTCGACGGCCACATCGCCGCCATGGGCCTTAGCTATTTCTCGTACTATGAAGAGCCCGAGACCTACGCTTCTCAGATCGGTGTCCAACTCGCTCACTCTCGTCATCGGCTCGAAAAGGTTACCCAGCGAAGATTCGGGTATGGCTGTACCTTCGTTATGAACCGATAGGATGGCCATCTCTCCCCGCAGGGCAGATGTGACCGTAATGGGCTGACCAGGATCCCCGTAGGCCACACTGTTAGCCACCAGATTTCCAACGATCTGATGGATCCTGTCAGCGTCAACCTCTGCCATACCTGCGCCAACCTGGGTATGGATCATTCTTGCTTGCGGGAAGGCAATACGTAGCTCGCTTACGCTTCTCTCGATGACCAGGTGCAGGTCAACCGTACTTCGTGTGATGCCGATTCCACGACCAACTCTGGCCAAGGCAAAGTCCAGAAGATCTGCGATCATCCGCTGAGCACGCTCGGAGGACTGATTGATGTGGTGAAGTAGTTCTCTGTCTCTTGGTGTGCGTTCGCCTCGTGCCAGCAGTTCTCCAGCCATCTTGATCGCGGTTAGAGGATTCTTGAGATCATGGCTTGCAATAGCCACCATTTGCTCAGCAAATAAAGCTCGCTGTTGGGATTTTTCATACGCAAGATCTAGCTCCACATTTGCCTGCTGTAGCGCTGCTTCTGCGCTGGTTTTCTCCCATAACAGCTGTTCGGCACGCTGGCGTGCCTCCACAATCTCGCGCTCATACCTGTCCCGATCAGTGGTCCCGAACAACGCCATTTCGTAATAAACGCTATCGGCATGAACACGCCTTACGCCATTGAGCAGCATGGTGACTGTCTGCCCACTGGCGTTTTTGAGGTCAAGTTTCACCTCCGCGACGGAACCCTGCATGCGCATGAGGGGCGCCCAATGGGTCTGATGAAAGATCCTCCCGCCCATTGTCAGGAGATCCTGAAATCGACGCTGGGCAAGATCCGCTTGGCTGATGCCCATCCAGATGCTGAATATCCGATTGCTGCGCAGGATCGTGCCATTTTCGTCGGTGACAACAAGCCCGCACGGGGCACCATCGAAAAGATCTTCGAACACTGGCAGTAATGGCTGATCAACCGACATTTTCGCCTACCCAAGGCTGAAGGAAATCGTCCATTGCTTTGGCACACGCTTCTGGAGCGCTCATGTGCGGGCAATGTCCCACGTTATCAACGAGATGAAGAACACTATAGGGCAAGGTTGCATGCATGTAGCGGCCCACTTCCATCGGAGCAATTAGGTCATCGGTGGATTGCAGGATGAGCGTTGGGGTAGCCAGACCGGCGATGTCTTCGCGATTATCGGATAAGAAGGTCACGCGTGCGAACTGCTTTGCGATCTCCGGATCTGTGCGGCAGAAACTATTGGTAAGTTCATCGCCCAGTGCTGGCTGCCCTGGCGAACCCATGATGGTAGGAGCCATTGCGCTCGACCATCCCAAATAGTTGCTGTCCAAAGTGTGGAGGAGCGAGTGAATGTCTTCGAGCTTGAATCCTCCCACATAGCCATCGGAATCGATGTAGCACGGAGAGGGCCCGACCATGACATGAGCGGCTATGCGATTTGGGGAAAGACGGTCGGCCAGCGCTCCGATCATCGCACTCACCGAATGACCGACAACGATCACGGGGCCGTGCCCAAAGTGATCAATGACTTCATTCAGGTCTCGAGCATAACCGGTCAGTGAGCTGTATTTTCCGCTTTGATACGCATCCCGATCCGATCTACCTGCGCCGACCAAGTCATACAACACTACGCGAAAGCGGCTGGTGAAGTGCTGGAACAGGTAATGCCACATGGTCTGATCGCAACCGAAGCCATGAGAGAAGACCAGAGTTGAAGTGCCTTCGCCATGGACTCTGACGTTGTTCCGGCGCTGAATGTCCATGCATCACTCCTTTTAGCCAAGCGGGTTTGGCTGTAGGAATGGATAGTGCCGCTGAGGCAATCGAAGGGCAAGATTTGCGATGCGATGCTGACATTCTGTAGGGATAGGTAGGCGCTGTAGCTGATAGCCGCTCGCCTGTCCCGTTTCACCATAACTCACAATTCGTCATATTGATTGGCCATTATCCGCTCGGCGGCGCTGTGGTTTCCGCTTCGCTGCGCTATGGTAGAGGCACCCCACATATAAGACTAAAGTCGTAGGAGGGCGGCATGCGGATTCGCGGTGATGTGTTTTGGAAATGGGCTGATCCATCGCTCCACCATAGAACTCACGATGAAACTCTTGACGACGGCACAAGCATGGATACCCAGGTGCGGCTGTCGCGGACGGGCCATACGCAGTTGTTCATTGGCGTCTATGCCGGCTCAGGAATGGCCCTTCACGAAGAGGCTTACGACTCTCGCCCGGGAGAGTCGATGACACGCGCATTGGCATGGGGGGTAGGCCGCGCAAGATGCTTGGCGACCGAGCAGCGCCCTGTCGAGAAACATGTAGCGTAGAGGCCTATTCAACGGATGGGTGGTCGCTGGCAGTAGTATCAGCGACCCCCACCGTGATGAATCCACTGTGCATATGCTGACTTCAACGCTTGGGGAAGTTGAGGGTATTCCGGCTTCAATTCTGCGTATCCGTCAGGGCCTCACACGCACTCCGTTAGCCACGCGATCAGCAATGGCCGAGTAACAGGGCAGATACCTACCTTCTCCGAAAACCGCGGTGAAGCGCATTCCATTACACATCGAACGCTTACCATTGGGCCCGTTTAATAGCAGGCAAGCGGACGGGCTTGGCCCCCGCCCGATCTACAGTACTTTGTCGAGCGTGATCGGGAACTCCCTCACACGCTTGCCCGTGGCATGGTAAACCGCGTTGGCCACCGCGGCTGCCACCCCGACGACGCCGATTTCGCCCACGCCCTTGGACCCCAGTTCGTTCACAATGTCGTCGTGCTCTTCGACGAATATCACGTCGATATCCCCGCTGTCTGCGTTCACCGGGATGTGGTACTCCGCCAAGTTGTGATTGACGATGCGGCCCAACCGATGGTCAGTCAACGCCGCTTCGTGCAGGGCCATGCCCACCCCCCACACCACGCCGCCCAGGATCTGACTGCGCGCGGTTTTTGGGTTGACCACCCCTCCTGCCGCCACAGCGCTGACCACCCGAGCTACCTTGATCGTCCCAAGGTCCTCATCAACGTGGACTTCCACGAACACCGCCGAATGGGTGGCGGTGGAGAACGGTTGGCGCCTGGCGCCTGGCTCGGCGTCGATCTGCACTTCGAACGCACCTGCGGGGGCGCTGGCGACGATGTCCGCCAATGCCAGGCGATGGCTGCCCGCGTGCAGATAGCCGTCGGCGAAAACGATCTGCTGCCGGGCAGTGCTGGCCACCTGGGGGTACAGGTTACGCGCGTGTTCCAGCACCTTGGCGCGCAGTACCCGGCACGCCTGGCGCACGGCCGAGCCCACCGACGACACCGTGAACGAGCCGCCCTGAAGCGGAGCGGTGGGGAGTGAGGAGTCACCCAACATGAAGGTGACATCCTGCACCCTGACGCCCGCTGCGTCGGCGGCGATCTGAGTCATGACGGTATAAGTGCCGGTCCCGATATCGGTGGTGGCACTGCTGACGGTAAGGTGGCCCTGGGCATCAATGCGCGCCTTGGCGCTGGCCTTCATCTGCAGGGCTTCCCAGACGCCGCCGGCCATCCCCCAGCCGACCAGTTGGTTGCCATTGCGCATGCTGCGCGGTTGGGGAGTGCGGTTATGCCAGCCAAAACGTTCGGCACCTTGCTGGTAGCACGCCAGCAACTCCTTGCTGGAGTAGGGCTTGCCCTCGTTGCCATTGTTGGCGGCGAAATTGCGCCGGCGCAGGTCTACCGGGTCGATCTGCGCAGCACAGGCGAGCTCATCCATGGCGCATTCCAGCGCAATCACCCCGGACGCGGCCCCAGGCGCTCGCATGTCCAGCGGGGTGTACACATCGAGCGGGGCCAGGCGATAGCTGAGCGCAACGTTGTCGCACTGGTAGAGCATACCGCTCCATTCCACCAGGTGCTCGGTGAAGTCCTCGAAGCGGGAGGTCTGGCCAAGCGCATCGTGACCGATCGCCAGCAAGCGCCCGTTTGCGTCTGCACCCAGGCGCAAGCGTTGCTCGGTGCGGGGTCGGTAGCCAAAGGTGAACATCTGCTGGCGGGTCAGGGTAACGCGCACCGAACGCTTCAGGTGCAACGCCGCCATCACTGCCAGCGGCAACTGGTACTGCGGGCGCAAGCCCGAGCCGAAGGCGCCGCCGACGAACGCCGCACGCACACGAATGTTTGCCTTGGGCAGGCCGAACACCTTGTGCAGGTAGTCTTGGCAGTTCTGCGTGCCTTGGGTCTTGTCGTGGATTTCCAGGGTGCCATCGGCCTTGTAGTGCACGGTCGATGCGTGGGGCTCCATGGGGTTGTGGTGCTCGTTGGCTGTTAGGTAGGTGGCATCCACCTGCACTGGCGCCCCGGCAAACTGCCCGGCGAAGTCGCCACGTGGCGCCGGTGTTTCAGCGGGTGCCGCATGCGACTGTTGGCATGCGCCCAGGTCTGTCTGGTGAGCCTCCTCGGCATAATCGATTCTGATCAGCGAGCCTGCATACCGGGCCAGTTCGAGGGTTTCGGCGATCACCAGTGCCAACGGTTGCCCGCTGTACAGCACTCGCTCATTGAACAAGGGCCGAAACGGCGAGCCCTCGGCAGCGTCGGCATCGCTGTAGTCGTCGTCATAACTGGATATATGCGGACGATGGCCATGGTCGAGCACGGCGATTACCCCGGGCACGCGCATGGCCTGCGTACTGTCGATGTCGAGTACCCGACCGCGGGCGATGGTACTGGACACAACGCTGCCGTGTAGCAGGCCCGCCTCGGGGTATTCGCCCGCATAGCGCGCCTGCCCAGTGACCTTCGCCACACCGTCCACGCGGTCCAGGGGTGTGCCGACTATTGGTGTGCCGTTGATCATGGTCGCGGCCCTCTGTCAGCGGCGCCGCGCGCCGCGTCATCCAATGCACGCACAATTGCCCGCTGGGAGAGCGTTACCTTGAAACCGTTATGGCTCAGAGGTTGTGCACCTTGCAGCAACGTTTGCGCGGCGCGGGTGAAGAGTGCTTGGCAGGGCACCTGGCCGGCCAGCATGCGCTCCACCACCGGGTCCCGCCACGGCTTGTGGGCAACGCCGCCCAGCGCTAGGCGCGCTTGCTGGATCACCTCGCCATCGAAGCTCAAGGCGGCAGCGACGGACACCAGCGCGAACGCGTAGGAGGCGCGGTCGCGTATTTTCAGATATCGATAATGGTGTTCGAACACCGGGGGTGGCAGCTCGATGCCAGTTACCAGCTCAGCGACTGCCAGTTGATTGTCGCGTTCGGGAGTGTCCCCGGGCAGACGATGGAAATCCGCAAAGGGTATCTGCCGTTCACCGGACGGCCCCTGTACGTGCACCACGGCTTCGAGCGCTGCCAATGCCACGCACATGTCCGAGGGATGGGTCGCGACACAGGCGTCGCTGGCACCAAGAATGGCATGGATGCGGTTCATGCCTGTACGCGCAGGGCATCCGCTGCCCGGCTCGCGTTTGTTGCACGGGGTGCCGGTGTCGTAGAAGTAATAGCAGCGGGTACGTTGCAGCAAGTTGCCACCGGTACTGGCCATATTCCTCAACTGCGGCGATGCCCCCGCCAGGATCGCGTCTGACAGCAGTGGATAATGCTGCTCGATCATCGGGTGCCAGGCCAGGTCGGCATTGCTCACCCGTGCACCGATCAGTACGCCGCCGCCGGGGGTGGAGTGAATACCGTTCAGCCCAAGGCCGGAGATGTCGATCAGGCGCTCGGGGCGCACCACGTTTTCCTTCATCAGGTCGACCAGGTTGGTGCCCCCGGCGATGAAGTGTGAGCAGGCGTCAGCCAGGTTCACCGCTTCGCTGACCGAGGCGGGCTTGTGGTAGCTGAAGGGCGTCATGGGTTCTGCCCTCGTTGGGGCTGGGCCCCGTCCGTCATCAACGGTAAGGCTTCTTCCACCGCTGCGACGATGTTGCCGTAGGCACCGCAGCGGCAAAGATTGCCGCTCATCTGCTCGCGAATGGCCTCGCGGGTGTTGGCACGTCCCTCGTGAACCAGCCCGACCGCAGAGCAGATCTGCCCCGGTGTGCAGTAGCCGCACTGGAACGCATCGTGGGTGATGAAGGCGCGCTGCATGGGGTGCAGGACGTCGCCGCTGGCCAACCCTTCGATGGTCACCAGGTCGGCCCCGTCGCACATGATGGCCAAGGTCAGGCAGGCATTGACGCGCTTGCCATCGCGCAGCACCGTGCAGGCGCCGCACTGGCCATGGTCGCAACCTTTCTTGGTGCCGACCAGGTCCAATTGCTCACGCAGCAGGTCGAGCAAGGTGACCCAAGGATGCACCTGCAGTGTTCGGGGCTGACCATTGAGGGTCAGACAGATGGGGTGCTCTGCAGCCCCGTTGGAAGCGATCGCGCTCATGGTAGGTCCTCACGGTCAGGGTTCGCGCAGTCTGCTGCGTCTCTGTTGTGCGACCGGGCCGGCTGATCAAACGTTCAGCCGGCTCGCCGAGGTGCCGATCACTTCTTGCCAGGCAGCACCGAGCTGAGCACCTGCTTGGCTGTCTGCACGATGATGCCCGCCTGGTCGGGGTCGCTCTTTAGCAAGGTACTGGCAAACTTCTTCGCCTGCTCCAGCTTGATGTGGGGTGGCAGGGGCGGCACGTTCGGGTCGGTCTTGAATTCGATCAGTACTGGCCGATCAGCAGCCAGCGCGCGCTCCCACGCAGCGGCAACGTCCTCTTCGCGATCTACGTAGATACCTTGCAGGCCAATGGAAATGGCGAACAGATGGTAGGGCACGTCAGGGATCGACTGCGAAGCTTCGAACTTGGGGTCGCCCTCCATGACCCGTTGCTCCCAAGTCACCTGGTTGAGGTCCTCGTTGTTGAACACGGCACAGATCCATTGCGGGTTGCCCCACTGCTGCCAGTATTTGGCCACGGTGATCAGTTCGGCGAGGTTGTTCATCTGCATCGCCCCATCGCCCACCAAAGCAACTACCGCCCGTTGCGGGTGGGCGAATTTGGCTGCGATCGCATAGGGCACGGCTGCGCCCATGCAAGCCAGGCCGCCGGACAGCGAACACTGCATACCCTGGCGGATCTGCAGGTCGCGGGCAAACCAGTTGGCACAGGAGCCGGAGTCGCTGGTGATGATGGCGTGGTCGGGCAGGCGAGGGGACAGCTCATGGACCACGCGTTGCGGGTTGATCGGGTCAGCCTTGACCAGGGCACGCTTGGCCACGGTCTTGTCCCACTGCGCACGCCACGTCTCTACCTTGTCGCGCCAGCGCCGGTCGGTCTTGTGCTCAAGCAGCGGCAACAGTGCACGTAATGTTTCGCTGGCGTCGCCGACCAGGTTGACCTCCATCGGGTAGCGCAGGCTGAGCATGTCGGGTTGCAGGTCGATCTGCACGCCACGCGCCTGGCCTTCCTTGGGCAAAAACTCAGAGTACGGAAAGCCGGAGCCGATCATCAGCAAGGTGTCGCACTCGGTCATCAGCTGATAACTGGGTTCGGTGCCGAGCAGGCCGATCGACCCGGTGACCCAGGGGAGGTCGTCCGGCAGCACAGCCTTGCCCAGCAGCGCTTTGGCCACCCCGGCGCCGAGTTTTTCGGCAATTGCAATGACCTGCTCTGTCGCCTGCAGTGCGCCGGCACCCACCAGTATCGCCACCTTGTGCCCGGCATTGAGCACCTCGGCGGCGCGCTGCAGGTCTTCGTCGAACGGCAACACCCTGGGCTTGCTGTAGCCGATGCCGGAATGCACCGTACCGTGGGCCCTCGGCGGTTCGTTGTAGGGCAGGTCCTGCAGGTCGTTGGGCAGGATGACGGCGGTGACGCGGCGTTCGCCGACGGCCGTACGCACCGCACGGTCGAGCAGGTGGCGCACCTGCTCCGGTGTCGATGCCTGCTGGACGAACGCACCGGCGACGTCCTTGAACATCGACAGCAGGTCCAGCTCCTGCTGGTAGTGCCCGCCCAGTGCCGCACGGGCCTGTTGACCGACAATGGCCAGCACCGGCTGGTGGTCCATGCGTGCATCGTACAGGCCGGTGAGCAGGTGCGAGGCGCCCGGGCCGGAGGTGGCCATGCAAACCCCGAGCTCGCCGGTGAACTTGGCATGCGCGCTGGCCATGAAGGCGGCCATTTCCTCATGGCGGGCCTGGATGAATTCAATCTTGCCGTTGGCCCGGCTCAGCGCGCCGAACACCCCATTGATGCCGTCGCCGGGGTAACCGAAGATGCGCCGTACGCCCCATTGATACAAACGCTCCACCAGAAAGTCGCCTACCGTGCCGGTCATTGCCTGCTCCCGTTCTGTTATCGATAGGTGTCTGGACTTGGCACGTTCGGGGAAAGTTTCAACGGCATGCGCACCGGTCTGCTGGCTGGAACCTGGAAACAGCCGGGTGTTCAAAGGTGAACCGATAACCGCTCAGGGTGCGCATCATGACGCTCATGAATACACAAGATGCCAGCGTGCAGGCCTTGTACTTCGAAGACGACGGCACCACGCCAAACAGCCGCTTTCCCGTACTGCTCTACCGGTTGAGGTTCGATCCGTCAGGGGACGATGCCAGCGCATTCGAAACGCTGTTTGCGGCTCACCAATGGACCCCGCTGTGGCGCGACGGAATCTTCGATTATCACCACTTTCACCCTAACGCTCATGAAGCGCTGGGCATTACCTGTGGGCAGGCGCGATTGACGCTTGGCGGGGAATCAGGGTACAGCGTTAGCGTGGAGCGGGGCGATGTGCTGGTGCTGCCAGCGGGTACGGGCCACCGCTGCATCGCGTGCAGCGATGACTTCCTGGTGGTCGGCGCCTATCCCCATGGGCAGGAAGACTACGATATCCAGCGGCCCGACAGCGCAGCGCACCCGCGTGCCGTTGCACGCATCGCCAAAGTACCGCTGCCACAGCAAGACCCGGTAAGCGGCATTCAGGGTGCGTTGATGACGCACTGGCGTTGAGTACCCGGTCAGTGGGCCTTGCGCTGCGCCGATCCTCTCCCGTCATCCCCGTTTTTGCAAGGCTTCAACCAGCTGGGACTTGTTCATGGTCGAGCGCCCCTTGATGCCTTTGCTGCGCGCCTCTTGCATGAGGCTTTCCTTGCTTTGCGAGCTCAACGACTCCTGCGAAGTGCGCGAATGACCCTGGCGAGATTCAGCGGAGCGTTTGGCCGAATCCGAGCGTGCAGTCTTCTTCTCGCGCGACGGAGTCCTGCTCCCCGAGCCTCCCGGCTTTTCACCGCCCCCGGATTGTTTGTTGACGGTGGCCCAGGCGCGCGCTTCGGCTTCGTCCTTGCCCACGCCCTTGTCCTCGTAAGTTTGCTCGATGTGCTCGGCCTTGCGTTTCTGTTTTTCCGTGTACTTGTCCTTATCCCCGCGTGGCATGGCATTTACTCCTGCGTGGGTGCATGAACTGTTAAAACCATGGGAGAACCGACGAACCGGGCGTTGGACGAGTGATTCATTGCCGTCAGCCATTTCAACTGCCGGCTGAGCCACTACTACCATTACCCGAGCCTGTCCCGCTACCATCAGAGCCATTACCGCTGGTTCCTGGGCCGCTGTTGGTACCGTCACCTCCGGTATTATCCGTCCTATTGTCTTCAGTGCCTCCATCGCCTGTACCCATGCCGTCGCCTGGTATTCCTGAGCCCGTCGCATCGCCTTGGCCGTTCATTTGGCCATTGTCGTGCGGCTGCACGCCAGGGGCGCGTTGACCGTTCAGGTCTGTGGCGGCCAATGCAAGTGGGGCAGCGAAGCCCAGGCACAGTGCAAGCAGTACCATAGAAGGTTTAGCTAGTTTCATGATGAAACTCCTATCGGGTTGTTCACCTTCTATTCGGCCTGCCGTTGGCGTGGGGGTGCCCGCTAAGCGACGTAAGGCTCTGCTGCAAGCTGACAGTGGTTGCCATGAGCGGTCGCCTTACGGGAAGCGCTGTTAGCTTCCTGGTGCCAGAACAGGCCGTCGCTCAGGATCTGCAACGTCTGCTATCGATCCGGGCTGTGTCAAAACCCGAACGGATCTCCAAAGAGCGCGACCGCATGTACATTCCGCAAAGGCTTGACTTATCAAAACCATAATTCGAGTAGAAGCGTGAAATACTGATCGTTTTCTAACCTGTCGGATGGCGCGGAAGGTTTTCAAACAGATAGGGACATTTCCCTGTCACGTGGGTTCGAATTCCTACGCTTCCGCCACTATTTTTCATTAAAGCCCTGATTTTTCGGGGTTTTTTTGTGTCTGGGTTTTTTTGGTCCCCCATCTGGTCCCCCATTTCTCTATTGGATTTCCCGAGCGCTCTGCGGATTTCGGTGCGCTCGAAATGTCTTTCCAGAGGCGGTCAGCTTCGTCAGTGGAGAGACTGCGGGCGGGTCAAGCCTACCCTCTTTGTCATCCCATCTAAAGTGACTTAAGGCATTTGCTATCCTGCTCCCTGCAAAGTGGAGGAGGGTCATACTTGTCAAAATTCTGAGGCAGAGCTTGAGCGCCTCCGTCTAAAGGTTGATAACCGATTTCGGAGGTTAGGTAGACGTCAGCCTCATACCCGGAGGGTCTTCGGGACGCTAGATCTGGGCCCCCACCTTTGCCCTGGGGAAAGTTGCCTCCGTCGATACGACAAATGTGATCGTGGACGTGGAGAATGTCGACCAGCTCAAGAGGCTGCAGGTTAACCACCTGGCGGTACTCCAAAGCAGCCGGCCCGGCCAACATCTCATCGGTCTCATCACCCAGGTGACCCGCAAACGCGGCATTGAAGGCTTGGTGAATGAAGGGATCAATGACCAGCCTTCAGAATTGAATCTGTGCCGCATCGCCCTGATCGGAACCATGCTGGATCGAGACGGCGCAAAAGAAAACGTGTTCCGCCGCACTCTCGAAAGCGTTCCTGAAATCGACGCAAACTGCTTCTCGCTCGAAGGTGACAATCTCACGGGCTTCATGCGCACGCTCTCCAGCGTCTCTGCTGACGGAAACGCACTGACGCTAGGCAAGTACACGCTCGACGAGCATGCCGTTGCCTACCTCAACGGCAACAAGTTCTTCCAGCGTCACGCTTTCATTGGTGGCAGTACTGGCTCGGGCAAGTCCTGGACGACTGCCAAGATCATCGAGCAGATGTCGAGGCTCTCCACGGCGAATGCCATCGTCTTCGACCTCCACGGCGAATACGCACCATTGGTAGGGAACGGCATTCAACACTTCAAGGTGGCTGGTCCCGCAGACGTTGAAGCGAAAAAAACCATCGGCGACGGTGTGCTCTACCTGCCTTACTGGCTGCTGTCCTATGAGGCGCTAGTGTCGATGTTCGTGGATCGCAGCGACCAGAATGCGCCCAACCAAGCCATGATCATGGCGCGCGAGATCAACCAGGCAAAACGAAAGTACCTGGAAGATGGTGGCCAGCAAGACGTACTGAAGCACTTCACGGTCGACAGTCCGGTTCCTTTCAGTCTTGATGTCCTCATGAGCCGGTTGAACGAGATCAACGTCGAGATGGTTCCCGGCGCTCGCGGTGACAAACAAGGCGACTTCAACGGAAAGCTGTCCCGGATGATTTCCCGGCTGGAGAACAAAATTTCTGATCGACGCCTGGGATTCATGTTCAGCGGCGGCGGAGACGTGCTCGATTTTTCCTGGCTTGAGAAATTCACCACGGCCGTGCTCGGCAGCACTGGTGAGAACAGCAAAGCTGGTATCAAAATCATCAACTTTTCCGAAGTGCCTTCAGACGTTCTACCGCTAATCGTCTCCCTCGTTGCGCGGGTCACGTTCTCGGTCCAGCAATGGACGCCTTCAGAGTTGCGCCATCCAATTGCGCTTTTGTGTGACGAAGCGCATCTCTACATGCCTCAGCGCAACATGGCGGAATCTGCCGATGATATATCCCTAGACATCTTCGAGCGCATAGCGAAGGAAGGCCGCAAATACGGCGTCAGCCTGGTGGTGATCAGCCAACGTCCGTCTGAGGTGAACAAGACCATGCTCAGCCAGTGCAGCAACTTCGTGTCCATGAGGCTCACGAACGCAGAGGATCAGGGTGTCATCAAACGACTGCTGCCTGATAGCCTCGGTGGGTTCAGCGATATCCTGCCGACCCTCGATACCGGCGAGGCCTTGGTTGTCGGTGACGCAAGCCTTCTGCCAAGCCGGATCAGGATCGACGAGCCTCTAAACAAACCGAAAAGCGGTACGGTCAATTTCTGGGATGAGTGGCAAAAGCCCGTCAATGATAAGCGCCTGTCGATTGCCGTCGATAACTGGCGCAAGCAAAACATCCAGTAACCTTGCGACTCGCAAACCACAAAGGCTTCATGCCCTTGTGGTTTCTTCAGCCACGCTTCCAGGGCACGTATGAATGATTGCCCCAAGCTTTGCTATATTCGGCCCACACATGTGCGTCCTTCCAGAGGATTATCCCAGTGTCACAATTGGCTGAATTTTGTGCCGCTGAACGCGCAACGCAAGAGCTGCTTGCTCAACTCGAAGCGAGAAATACTTTGTGTCTCCAGCAGATCCAGCAAAACTATCAGCGGCACCAGTTCTGATTGCCACATCTCACACGGTTCGAAAATGAACGAATAGATAGTTGAGATATTCAAGGCATCAAAGTCAAAAACGGATTATTGTTGGGAAGCTCACCCGAAATTGACCTGGCATCGCGTAGCAAGTAGCCATTCAGCGAACTGGCGCTGCGAGAGCCTCTAACTGTGCATGTCCAAATGTTAAGGCCATTGGGCGTCTTCTTATGTAGATTCAGCTTCTCAAAGTGACGTTGAATACGACGCCATGGTTCGATCTTGTCGTCCCTTCCGGCATGCTCTGGATGCTCCGCGGCGTAGCGTTGGAAAATGCCCGGTGTGACCAGGAAGAAAGTACCGTCCACCGTATGGACCTTGGCCTTGCTGTCATTGATCACTAAGCGATGACTGTGAACTCCCTCGCGCAGCCACTCGAGAAAGGCCAGCCCCACGGCATCCTGTGTTGGAGCAGTGGCGGATTGCGTCTGCTCAACGGCTGATCCACTCTCGCGTTCGCCCGGCACTTGCAATATGTCCATGAGGTCGTCAAGGTAGTCGAACTCCTTATCTCGCAGCACGGCGACGGCTTGATTGACTTCTGGTGCCGCTGGATGCCGATCCGGAGACGGCTCATTGATTTCACCAGCCGGCAGGGAACCTTCTATTATCGGCTCAACCTTGCCCCTAAAGCAGGTTGGTCGCGGCGCATCTGCCCAAATAAGGCTCGGTTGCAGGCGGAGAAAAGTAAAGCGATGTTGCCAGTCATCGTCTGTTACGTTGGCATTCCATACCGCTTTGCCCCCAGGTGTCGCGTCTACCAAGCCATGTGATTGCAATTCATCGAACAAGGCGATGTTGGAGGAGGGGATGCCCTCCACCGCCTGAGCGAGGAGGTAGGCGCGCAGTTTGTCGGTGGCGGTCTTGCTGACCAACCAGAGATGGTCCTGGGTGAGCCAGCCGGCCGCACCGGGCTGGTTGAGCTTGAACTCATTTTTGACCAGGTGGCGCAGGCCCGTGAGCAGATGATGCTGCAGGGAGTGTTTGGGTGCCTGCAGTGCCTTGGTGGGGTTGGCACCGATGTTCTGCGCGGTGGATACACGGTCGGCTTGCAGCACCAGTTCACCGAGGGTGCCGGCATGCTCGTAGTGGTCGGTCAGCAGGAAGAGCAGGTGGCTCCACAAGACCGGATAGTTGCTGAGCCAGTCGAGCTGGAGAGGCGTCAAAATCTGTGTGTACAGCAGCCCCGTGGCGGCGCCGTGCAGCTTGTAGTCGCGGCCGGCCAGATAGCGAAAACGATAGGGCTGGGCCAAAGGACCGTGCCACGGGTGCCACACCTCGCCATTCTGATACTCCACCTGCAGGTCCACGGCAATCTTGCCAATGTCATGGAGCAGGGCGCCATAGGCAATCGCCGCGCTCCAGGCGTCGGCCTGCGCGACCTGGTCTTCCGGCGCCGCGCCGCTGGGGAGCAGGTACGATTGGCGCAGCTTCAGGCTGCAGGCCACCAGTTCCAGTCCATGGTCCAGCATGCCGCCCGGATAGGCATGGTGGTGGCTTTCGCTGGCGGGGAGTTGCTGTACAAAGGCGGTGTAACGGCGGATCGGATCAAGGTAGAGCTGTTCAAACTGAGTCTCGGAGAGCGCCGTGAATTGCCAGATGCGCTCCAGCAGCTTTTTCCGGTGGTCGGCACAGAGCAGGGATTCTGCGGGTAGTGGGAGGAAGAATCCCTCGGGCGCTGGAGCGAGTGCGGGCGCCGCGGCATTGCCTTTTTCATGCTTGAACCACCAGCGCTTCATCGCGTTACCTGCTTTACATTCAGAAGGTCCTTTTGCCTTTTCGGATAGGCCTCTTACCCTTGTGCCCCCTTACCATTGCCGCCGTTACCCTTTAACGCCTTGAGCCTTTTCGCGAACGCGAAAATTCGAAGCCTGGCGCATCGGGTTACCTGCGGGACCGGAATGGCCTGTCCTTTCCTCGGGAGGTAGACTGTCCGACATTATTTCGAGGAATGTGGCCTGATGACGTTGAGCGATGCCATTTTGATCGTGCTACTGGCTGACCGAATTCATGGGACGGATGCTGCCATTCGATCGGCCGCCACGCGTTGCGCGAAAAAGCTGCCACGCAGTCAGCGCTGCATGCTGTTCAAGATCAGCAACAGTGCTGCACCTCGTGAACTAGTGGGCCACCTTTGCCAGTTCTTGCCGGACTGATTAATCACATAGAACTGTGCACATGTTGAAGGATGAAAAGTTAGCTGAAGAGCGAATTAACGCTCGGCGAGTAGTTGTGCCTCAGGTAATATCGCCACACATGCCCCAACCCTAGGAAAGATTTCACATGTCCAAACTTGCCGAATTCAAAGCACTGGAAGCTCAACTGGCTGCTCAACTTCAACAGCTGGACGCGATGAAAAACGATTCCGGCCTGAAGCAGGAAATCGAGTTTGAACAAAAGCTCAAGGCCTTGCTGGATGAGTACGGCATGAACCTGCGCCAGGTCATCACCATTCTCGACCCGTCCAAGGGCGTAAGCCTGACTACTTCCAGCGCCTCCACCGGCGCTCAGCGCAAGCCGCGTGAGGTCAAGCGCTACAAGCACCCGCATAGCGGCGAGATCGTCGAAACCAAGGGCGGTAATCACAAGATCCTCAAGCAGTGGAAGCAGGAGCACGGCTCGGATACCGTCGAGAGCTGGCTGCAGTAATTGCTTGCTCAATTGCAGCGGCCGATGCTCGGCGTTGCAGGCAAAACAAAGGCCCCGGTTGGGGCCTTTGTGCTTGAGGTGAAAAGTCACGCCGTGAGCCGTTCGGTCGTCTCGCTGGACTGATCCGACTGCAGTGCCACCAGGTACTCGGACGCCTCACGCGCCTGTCCACTGGCGCGGAAGATGGCCCGCTTGTCTTCCTTGAGGATCTTCAACCAGGATGCCAGGTACTCTTCGTGGCGCAGCTCGCCCTGGGTGCCGGTGAGGGCGCAGAGAAATGCCGCACCCATCTCCGCGACCAATTCCTCGAAGGCGTAGGCTGCAGAGCCAAACGCGTGCCCGCCTGTGATGCCTTCCCGGTTGAGGCGGGCGTGGTGACCCGACCAGTGCGTCAGCTCATGCAGCGCGGTCGCGTAGTAGCTGCCGACGTCCACGAACTGGGCCTTGGTGGGTAATTGAATGAGATCCCGTATCGGTAGATAGAACGCGTCATCCCCGTAGCGATGGTCGATGCGTGCGCCGCTGGCGGCCAACAGTCGCTCGGCAGGTGCATGATCGATGAACGCCACCGGATCTTCACTCTCATCGTGGTGCTGCTCGTCGTTGGGTAGTCCCTCGGTCTGCTCGATGTTGAACAGGCAATGCGTCCGCAGCAGCGCGAATTGCACCATCTTGACGTTGCCTTGCTCATCACGGACGACCTGGCCGTCTTCGTCGTGTGCTTCCTTGCTCATGGGTTTGTACAGCACCGCGAGGGTCGATTGCTCGCCCTTGCGTACGTGACCACCAGCTTTGCGAGCCTGGTTGTAGGTGAGCCAGCGATCCTGGCGGTATCCGCGCAGACGTGCTTCGGCCCATAGCAGTGGAATGTTGATGCCGGCATAGGGGCGCCGGGTGATTGCGTTAATGGGGAAAGGTGCGTCAGCACTGGAGCCTGAAGTGCTCCAGGGTTTGATCCAGGGGATGACCCCTTGGCTCAGGGCACTGACAATCTTGTTGGTGACGTCCAGGTAGATATCGGACATGACGTTCTCCAGTCAAAGAAGGGGAACGCTGCCCGGCCGGGAAGGGTTCCCGGTGGGGTAAGTGGACAGTGGTAGGGTGGGCGTTCAGGCCGATGAGATGTCCACACCGATCTCATGTGGCAACCTGATGTGAAGAAAAACAGGGCCGGTCGCTGGCGTGATGTGAGTTACCAGTAGCTGAGGGGCAGCCGTCGATGGGGGGGAGTCGCTCTTGGAGGTGTGACCGAGCAGCAACTCGAGCGGCTGGCGCAAGTGGCGACGGTCTAACGATGAAAGGGCAATGCCCAATACGGCTTGCAGGCGCTTCCCTGATTGCACGACTGCGTCAGTAGCCGTACCGACCTCAGCGATGAATTGCCAAACCCCTGGGCTCAGGACAATGGCGGGTAAGGAGCGGTTCTTCCTGGACACTGGTGCCTCCCGGGAGCTGATCCGGCGATGGCTTCACGAACAACTCGTGGGAAGTCCCATCGCCACAACTCACACTGTGAACTGGGCGTGTCTAGGCATTAAAACGCGCTTGTCTGTGGGGTCAATACCTGATAAAGGGCACCGACCAGGGCAAGTTTCCACCCGCTTCCAGCAAAGGCTTTCCACTCGAAAGGTCCAGATGAACGGCTGCTGTCGGCGTAAAGATTGAAGTGGGCGATATCCCAGAGAGGCACTAGCGCGTGCATCCCTGGGACATCGCGGGTGTTGCGAGAGCATTCAGGATTTCCCAGAGAGGGCAATCTCGGCAGCGATGTACAGGTGCGTGGATGTGGCTTCAACTACCAGCGACCCGTTGGTGCCGCGTAGGCTTTCCAGAACCGGATCATCAAAGTCGAAGTACTCGGCAAAATCGTCGCCACCGAATTCACCGCGTGCGCGATTCCACCAAGCGTCGAAGTCGTCGACGTCAGGGTTGCAGCCCATGGCGTAGGCAATGTGTTTGCGGCTACCTCCGTCGGGTTTGCTTTCACCAAACTCGGACATGAGGTAGACACCGTGGTCTTTGACCAAGACGACTCGACAGCCGATGACGGCCGCCTCGGTCAAGACAGCGTGAAGTTCAGTTCCTGTGAAGCGCAACATGGTGAGTTCCTCCAGGCAGTGCGGAGGAATGCCACCCATGCGGGAAGAATTCCCAGCACGGAAATGGAAAAGGAGCTTCAACGGAGCAGGGCTCCGTGAGGCAGATGTGAAAGAGCGCTCATCACCGCGGGAGCGGTAACCGGGCGAGCCACCGAACGCTTATCGCCCTTGGGACAACCGTCACGGGAGTGACGTGGCCTTGAAGGTTGAGGCCACCTGGGGTGCTGGAATTCCAGCGCTTGCATGTCCGGTTTATCAAGCGGGTTGGCATTGCGTCAATGGTGATTTTTAGAAGGGTGCACTGCGTCAATCCATGCAGTTCCACTGGCGATCAACAGCGCAAACCAGGTGATCAACGGTCATGGAAATCCGCAGGAGAGGAGTAAGCTAAGGCTTGGATCCAAATTGTTTAAAGCGGTTTTACCGCACGTGCGGTGAAGTAAACGGAGGTACGAAAATGACGACCCCAGCGTCTTCAAACCCCGGCCGTACGCCTTTTGGCAAGTACTTGATTAGTGCCGCAACTCGCGCGGGTCGATTGGTGAATCAGCTAGAAGCCAGCGTGTTGCATTCACCGATTTGGGCGAGCGTGCCGTTTGGGTATCGGCGGGTCGGCATGCAGGTACTCAAGTTGATGCTTTTGCTCGCTATTGCATCAGGCGCATTCCTTTTAGCGATTGGGATGGTCGCTCTGTGGATCATTGCGGCGTTGTCTATCAGTACTGTCAGGCAACCAAGGATGCATGAAATGAGTCATCCTCGGCATCATCTCAGATACCCAGAAATGTACGATGACAATGGTGCGCCGAGATAATCGATTACTTTGATTTCCGAGCTGCCGACATCAGTTGGGATGTTCCTTTCTCGGCGTGGCCTTGGGCTCCTTCCGTTGCGCGGGTCAATAGTGTCTGGACACCACTGCCCACGTTGTAACCCGTCCAGCTCATCACGCTGAGAAAAAACATCGGCAACACTACAAACATTGCCCCCATGACGTACTCGATCACCTGCGCGGTGACCGTCCCATCCATGAACCCTGCCGTTGGCAATGTTAAAAGCGCCTGGTCCGTGACAGAGACCTGGTGGTACAGCGTGTCCAGCATACTCGAGTCGATCCAGCGGGCGAGCTCCCACCAGAACGTCAGCATGTGCAGCGTGAACAGTGCGAAGGTGATCGTCATCAGCGCTTTGAGCTGATACGTGCTGATCAGCAGCACCAGCGGCAGGCTTATGATCGTACCCATGATCAGAAAGGCCTGCACCATTGGCAGTGCAGCGCGCAGCGCATTCATCGCCGGGAAGTTGCTGAACGAGCCTAGGGCCAGGCCGGTGTTGGTCGCCAGATTGTTGAGCCCCTGGGTCAATGAGCCGCCTCGGGCGCTGCTGCCGTAGTCTTGGAACACCTGACCAGGCGCCATGTTCAGTGACTGCTGGCGCGGGCTCACCAGTTCACGGAGGGTGGCGTCTTCGATTTCGGCAGAGCTCCGCCCGGTCAACCAGCCGCGTAACTGCGTGAGCAGATTAGGATCGACCTCGGCGACCAGACGGTCGCGCAAGCCGACCGTGGCATCGCTCCACCACTGCTTGCAGGTTGGGTAGCCCGCACCGTTGTCCAACCGGGGCAGGGAGGTGTCCCGTGTCTCGTCATATGGCCAATCAACCCGGGGCGTGCGCGAGCGATCCGTGTCGTAGTAGCCCGGGGTGTCGAGCAGATACGTCGAACCAATCCAGGACGCATCGTAGCTCTGCGACTCGTCCAGCTCAGGGCGGTTGGTAAACAGCCGCGAGCGCGAATAGCCATAGCAGTCGCGGGTGAAATCGGCGACTTCCTGCAGCAGCACCTGGTCATTGATCCGCGAGCTGTCGATCTCCATGCGCATCGCGCGAATGTCGGGCGCGCAGGGTATCGATGCCGTCGCTGCGGCGGTGATGCCCTTGCTCATGGCATGCACCAGGTACCACCACACCGGCACGTTGGCGGATTTCTCGCCAATGGTGTTGAAGGTCATGCCCCAGGCCGTGTCGGCGGGCTTGGCCATCGACACCCCACAGCGCTGGCTCGCCGCGTCGTCGAAGGTCACCGAGGAAAGGTTCAATGGGAAAAACGGCATACAGCCAAACAGGATGACGACGTAGCTCATCCACAGCCGGTTCTCGACGCGGGGGATCGACAGCAAGCCCTTATTGCCCTCATCGGCCCCCTGTTGGCGGGCCGACAACCATTCCTGCAGGATGATCGCGCCAAAAGGCGCGGCGAACAGCCCGGTGTCTGCCAGCGTGTTCCAAATACCGTTGTTGATGATCCATGCCAGCAGCGACAGGTAGTATTCGAGGTAGCTGTTGGTGCTCATGTTCATGGCTGCACCTCACACACGTGACAGTTCGACCAGGACAATCGAGCCGAAGCCGATTAGGCCCAGGCGTAACAACCGTTGCTGGTCTTCAGGGGGATGCCGCAAGCGGAGTGCTGCGGTCCAGCCGGCGAAGATCAGGACGTACAACAGGGCGCGCCAGCAGGCGAAATAGGGCGTATGCCGGTGGGCTTCCTTGAACCAATCCAGCTGGGGGCCGCTCAGCTGCAGCGCCGTCCAGGCAATCAGCAACGTGGCCACCATGGCGCCGAGGATCATCAGGACTCGGAGGGTAATGCTCCTCGCAGAAAACGGCATCATGGTGCGCTCCTTCCTTGTTCCGCACGGTGTAGGCGGTCGGGCTGCGGATCGCGCTGGTCGATGCTGCGTGAGGCATCGGCGCCGCCGGCGTGACGATCGAGGACCAGACTGGCGGTGTTGGTGGCCAGGGCTTGGCGCACTTGCAACTCGGTTTGCAACAAGCGGATCTCGCGTTCCAGTGTTTCGACATTGCTGTTGAGGGCGGTGGTGGCGGGCTGTGCCGACGCCACGTTGGGTTCGTGGCTGCCGGCCAGCAGCGTGCGCTGCAGCAGCATCGCTTTGTAGATCACGCTCGAAAGCGCGGTCTCGCTGGCTAGGCGCCGGGCCAGCAGGTTCTGGTCGGGGTCATCGCGCAGGCCCTCAATGACGCCACGTGAGACGTGCAGCAGCGGGCTGGAGACTTTGCCCAGGTTCTCTGGGGTAGGTTCCTCCGCGCCCGACAGCATGCGCTGCAAACCCTCGAGGTGCTCGGTGTAGGTTTCCTGGATTAATGGCGTGAGACCGGCACCCGCGCTGACGCGCAGCGTCTCGCAGTCATCACAGGTCTCCACCTCGGTTTCACCGAGTACCCGTGTGGCCCACGCAGCCGCTTCCTCGGGGTTCGACCAGGCCTGGCAGATCGCGCCATTCTGACAACCCGAGCCAACCGCCGAGGTGTCCTCTACCGAGCGGTTGTGCAGCAAGTTGTAACCCGCTTTGACCACGTCCGAGGTCACCCGGATCGGCGCCTGGCCATGGCCGCCGGCTTTCTGCCCGCCGACCCAGCTGACGCCGTTGTTGCCGTTGTTCGATTCGGTGTCCTTTACCGCAGTCACGGCATCACCGTCGGATTGCTCCAGGTTGTGCTGCATTTCCTGGTTCTGCGCCAGTGCTCCCCAACCCGCCTGATCCACTTTGTCAGCCATCTTCGCCGCCATCGCCTGGCAGGTGAGTTTGGAGCGGTCGAAGTCGATGCGCCCCTGGAGCACGCCGTTGCTCAGCAGCTCATACAGCCCGGGGTTGGCGCGCTGGATGATCATCGCTGGCAGCGACATCACCGCCTGGGTGGCGTTCTGGATGACGTTGCCCATGATCTGCTGGAAACCCTGGGTGGCACCGTTGAGCTGGTTCTGCAGGGTGTTGGAGAGGTTCATGTTTCCGCACATCATGTTCGCACGCCAGGACAGGCCGACGCCGAGTCCGCTAGGGCGGTAGAGCGAGGAGGGCGCGCCAGCCGCCGATCCGCCACCGATGGTGTACATAACGCGGTCGTCCAACACCTGTGCCTGGTCGCCCAGGTGGTAGCCACTCTCGGCGGCGTGGCCAGCGGCGCACACGAAAAGACATACCAACCCGAGCGAGAGGGTGTTCATCACTGGCCTCCATCAAAGTCGATGCTGAACAGGAAGGTCTGGCCCATGCGTTGGCAGCACCTGTACGGGCGCCACAGCGACCAGGCGTAGGCGCCCTCGGCACTTTGGATCGTTGGGCTGGGGAAGATGGCGCAGGTGCTCTGCACCATCGGTGCGAGTAACTGCCAGCGGTGGTTGTTGATGTTGTTCTCCATCACCGGCTGCGGTGGCCAGTAGCCTGGCGCTGGCATCGGCTGCAGCGGTAGATACACATGCGGCTGGCCAGCGCGGGTGATGAAGTCACTAGCGCGCTGTGCCATCACCGCGGCGGCCTTGAAGTCGTCTGGCTGTATCAGGAAACCCTGCCGTGGGTAGACGTTGCCCCACATGTTACCGAGGGCTTGGCTACCGATCTCGCGCATGCCCGGAATGAGCGCCTGCGGGTACATGGACTCGGGGATGGCGTGGCGCCAGGCCATCGGATCGAGCGTACTGAGGTAGTAGGGCGCAAGCGGCACCGCCCCGCTCGGACACGCATACCCGAAACTGTGGGCCAGGGCCGTCAGGGCAGCGCCGCCGGGATGCCCGATGCCGTCGACATTTTTGAAGCGGGGAAGGTTGTCGCGCTGCGACGAGGGCGTGATCAGGTTGCCCCCGCCTTGCGACAGGGGTGTCGGCGCCGACAGGGCAGACATCTCGCCCCAGGGGTTGCTGCCGGTATCGGAATAGCTCGACACCACTAGCTCGGGAATGAAGTGGCGAACCTTGGGCGAGGTTCGCACCGTACAGCCGAAGGGCGTACACAGTAGCCAATAGCAGATACCGACGACACGGTACTCCAAGCACTGCAGTGAGTTAATCGAACTGATGATATTTGGGGTCGTCAACGCTAAGGATTGTTCAGCCACTGCCACTAAAGCTGCTATCGCTACCGACCGATAGCGGTATCGCGCACTCCGACACGGTCTTGATCTTGCCGACGTAACCGGAAGCGTTAATTTGGGGACTAATGCATTCATGGATTGAGCTCAGCAGTATCCAGCGGTGTGCATCCATTGCATGAGCGTCAATCATCGTTGAGTCACCCACGATTTCCGGCTGAGAAACTGAGTGAGGCGGAATCGATTTAGGGCAGAACCGGGTAGGTGATGAGATTTCTTGATGGAGTACAAATGTTCTCTTTGTGGGCGAGGTTTTTGTCGAAGTGGCGCTGGTTAGGTAAGGCAATGCCAACTGGTTTGAGCCATCTTCATCGTTTCGGTGAAACTGATTTCACGTGATGCCGGTTTAATCGTCAGCGAGGTATGGCCAAGCTGGCCTTTTCCGCTTTGGATTAGCCGTCATGCTGAATACGATTACTGTTGTTGCGCACATCACCGCTAAGCCTGAATGGGCTGTGCAAATACATGACGCTTTGCTTCAGGCGGTAAAGGCAACCCGGCTGGAGGAGGGATGCCTCCACTACGTCCTGTATGCAAACATGGAGTCGCAGCACCAATGGACGATGCTGGAGCAGTGGCGAGATGCGGACGCATTGGCGCAACATATCGCCGGTGCAGCATTCGGCGCGCTCAGTACTACGCTCAATGGCAGGGCTTTAATTGAGGTTTCGAGGCTCCAACCGGCCTCATCTGGTGCTGCTGTAGAAGACGTTTACGAGCCGACATTCTGGACGGGTAATGGTCTTCCTTGAGCTGTCGCTTTGCGTTGCCCTGCGCCCGGATCACTTAAGAAAATTTCAATTCTCCTATGAGGTTGCGAAAGATTACGGTTGGATCACGCGCGCAAACGCCTCCCTTTTCGCTAACGTAACTCGTTTTACGCACAGAGCGCCCAATTGAAGAAAATCCCCCGGCTCGACGACCTCCAGATCTTTGTGACGACCACTGAGGTGGGAAGTTTTTCAGCGGCTGCCAGGTTGATGGACATCTCGCCTGCGCTGGCCAGCGGAGCCGTCCAACGGCTGGAGGGTTGCCTGGGGGTACGCCTGTTCATTCGCTCCACGCGCCGGTTGCGCCTGTCGGACGACGGAGAGCGATATCTTCCCCATGCGCGCCAGGCCCTTGAAACACTCAAATTGGGTGAGGTGGCGCTGACGGAGGGGCGGGATGAAATTGCTGGATTACTTCGCTTGTCCATGCCTTCGGACTTGGGGCGCAATGTCCTGTTGCCCTGGCTCGATGAATTCCAGCAGTTACACCCCAAGGTGCTTCTACAACTGCGAGTCAGTGACCAGGTTGCTGACCTGTTTGGCGAGCAACTGGATGCGAGCATCCGTTACGGCCTGCTCGCAGATTCCAGTCTGGTGTCGCTGACGCTGTGCCCGTCCAACCGAAGAACGGTGTGTGCATCACCCGATTACATCGCCCGCTACGGCCAGCCAGAAACCCTTGAAGCATTGAACCGCCATAACTGTCTGCGCTATGTCATGGGCGAGCAAACATACGAGCGCTGGCATTTTCATACGCCCGACGGGGTAAAAATCATTCAGGTAAGTGGCAACCGTACCAGCGATGATGCCGATGTTGTCAGGCGCTGGGCGGTCGCTGGGTTGGGTGTGGTCTACAAATCAAAGCTCGATGTAATGGACGACATTCGCGGTGGTCGTCTGGTAGAAATCTTTCCGGACGACTATGGCCAGCCGGCGCCTCTGCAGCTGGTGTGCGCGCACCGTACTTCGCTCACGCCAGCGTTACAGGTATTGCGGGCCTTTTTGTCAGAGCGCTGTGAGCGCTATTTCAAACAGCCCGCATTACCTCAGGCTTAATGTGTGTCAGCCGGTTTGGCGTCGATCCTCACGCGCATCAGGCTGTAGGGTTTCTGGCGCTTGTCCTGGCCGTCGTTGAAGTTAGGTGAGCGGTGCAGTTGGTTGGCGGTGAAGTACAGATAGCCGTCAGGTCCTATGGACAAGGTGTCCGGCCACAGCATGCGCGGGTCTTGGGCAAGGGTTTGCCAGTGACCGTCAGCAGCGCGCTTAACGATTGCGTTGTGTTCATAGTCGCCGGCGTAGACCGTGCCGTCCGCATCCGCTTCAAGGCCATCGGAGGCGCCTTTTTCGCCCAGGTCGACCACGGCGGCTTCCAGCTCGGCTTCACTCACGTTCTGGTCCCGCAGTAGAGCCGTCGGCACCGAGTAGAGGTGCCTGCTCGACAATGGGCAGAAGTACAGCGTCTTGCCGTCATTCGACAACGCGATACCGTCGGATGCCACCTGCAGCAGCGCCGCTTCACCGTTGGCGTTTTTCGTGATGAGTGCAGGCTTGCCTTCGATGACCGGGATGAAGGTGGAGTCGACCGATGTGGCTTGTGCGCCACTCAGGCGGCGGGTCGCTTGGCCAGTGGCCAGGTCCATCACGATGATGCCACCCGGGCCGCTGACCGAAGAGTCGGTGACGTAGGCCACGCCTTGCTTGCCGACGCGAAAATCAAATCGAACATCGTTTACGTAGGTGCTGGGCAGAATCACGTCACGCGGAAATACTAAGGTCTTGACGATTGTGTTGGTCGCCAGGTCGATGGCCACCAATTTGGCGCCGCCTGGGATCGGGGGGGAGAACTTGGGTGCTGCGGTATCGAGCACCCAAACACGGCCTTGCCCGTCGGCAACCACGCTCTGGACGCTGATGAAACCTTCCTCAGGGTCATCAGGCACCGCCGAGTTGGTTTTCAGGTCCGGGTAGGGGACCAGTTGGCCATGGGCGATTTCCGCAACCGTGAAGGGCACGTCATCGCCCCAGCGGGGGAAATTGATGAAGATCCTGCCCGTCTCGCTCACGGTAACGCCTGTGGGCATCGCGCCGTTGAAAGTGTAAACCTGCTCGATGTTGCTAATAGGCTGGGGGGCTTGGTTAGCGAACGTGAGTCCACTGGTGCAGACGGCAAGCGCAAGGCTTGCCACTTTGAAGAATGCATTCATGTTCGGATCCTTGAAGTGATCGGCGCGATCAGAAGCCTTCCAACACGATCTTGCCTTTGGCTTTACCACTTTCGATCAGCGCATGCGCACGCTTGAGATTGTCTGCGCTGATGGTGCCGAAGTGTTCGCCGAGGGTCGTTTTCAACACGCCATCGTCGATCAACTGGGCCACCCGTTCGAGCAAATGGTGCTGTTTGATCATGTCGTCGGTGTGGTACAGCGAACGGGTGAACATCAGCTCCCAATGCAACGACAGCGATTTGCGCTTCAGTGGCACCACGTCCAGTTGCGCTGGATCATCGATCAGCGCGAGCTTGCCCTGCGGACGCAGCACTTCGACGATTTGGGCAAGGTAGGTATCGGTGTGCGTCAGGCTGATCACATAGTCGACCGGGTTGAGCTTTTGCGTTTCCAATTGAAGGGGGATTGAAACCGAATGGTCGATCACGTGATGAGCTCCTGCTTCGAGCACCCACTGTTGTGTTTCGGGTCGCGATGCGGTGCCGATCACGGTCAACTGCGTGAGCTGGCGGGCCAACTGCACGAGGATCGAACCCACGCCACCCGCGGCGCCGATCACCAGCAGGCTTTGCCCCTTGCCACCGTTTTCCTCTACACCCAAACGGTCGAACAGCAACTCCCAAGCGGTGATGGAGGTGAGCGGCAGGGCGGCGGCGCTGGCGTTGTCCAGGCTGCGTGGCTTATGCCCGACGATACGCTCGTCCACCCGGTGATACTCGCTGTAGCTGCCGGGCCGGTCGATAGCGCCGGCGTAGAAGACTTCATCACCTGGCTGAAATAGTGAGACCTCAGGGCCGACCTCGCGCACGATACCGACCGTATCCCAGCCCAGTACCTGCGGGCCCTGGCTGCTGCTGCGTGCCCGCACTTTGGTATCCACCGGGTTGACTGCGATGGCCTTGACCTCCACCAACAGGTCGCGGGGGCCGGGCGTTGGGTGGGGCAGGTCGGTTTCGAACAGCGATTGTGGATCTTGAATCGGCAAACCGGGTTGGTTGAAAACGATGGCTTTCATGGGTTTTTCCTTAACAGGTTCGGAGGTGACGACAGGCTATCCGTGCTGGGTTCACGCAAAAACAGGCGAATCAGAAGAAGACTTTCGTCATTTCAGTGAAAGTCCAAGGAGCACCTGCGGGGTCGCCACAGGTGCTTCTGCACTCACTTGGCTTGCGGCGGAAAGTCGATAGTGGTTTGGGCCACATTGTTGAGGTAGTTGGTCAGGGTCAGCAGCGCCACTTGGGCGATGACGTCTACGACCTTGGCCTCATCCAACCCGGCCTCCCGCGCAGCGAACAGTTGCTCGTCACTGACTTGGCCACGGCTGAGCGTCACGGCCCGCGCTAATGCAGCTACGCCATCGAGTGTGCCGGCACGTGCTGCCAGCAGGTCGTTGGCATCCAACCCGAGCTTGCCGGCAAAGTAGCTGTGGGCCGCCACGCAGTAATCGCAACCGTTCACTTCCGAGGCTGCCAAGGCAGCGATCTCGCGCTCGGAAGGTGTGAGACTGTTCTTGCCCAATGCCTGAGCCAAGGCGAGGTAACCGGACAGGGCAGCGGGAGAATGGGCAAGGGTGGCGAACGCGTTCGGGATAAAGCCCAGGCCTTTCTCGATGCCTTGCAGCGCGGTGCGAGAAGCAGCAGGTGCCTGGTCAATGGACAGTGCGTTGATACGGGTCATGGTGTGTCTCCTGGAAGTTTCAATTGGTGTGATAGCGCGGTGCGAGCTGGTGATTCGAAAGGTGAGGGAGCAACGCTTGTCGGCTGGCTTCGAATGCTTCGTACTGCTCCAGGTCATGTACCGATGGCATGGAAATCAGCACCCCGTTGTCGAAGTCCTGCAAGGCCCCGTCGACCAAGTCGCTGGCTGACATCACGATGGTCGGGTCGAGGTTTTCGACCGGCAGGCCGCCGGTTGCCCAGAAGTCGGTAGCAGTTGCCCCTGGCAAAACGGCCTGGACGCTGATGCCCTGGGCAGAGAGTTCTTTATGCAAGGACTGCGTGAACGCCGTGACGTAGGCTTTGCTGGCGCCATACACGCCATTGAGCAGTTCAGGTGCCAGGCTGACGATGGAGGAGATATTGATGACCGCACCCTGCTGACGGGCGCTGAAGCCGGGCACCGCTGCGTAGGTCAGGCGTGTGAGGGCGGTAACGTTGAGGCTGATCATTTCGGCCATCCGCTCGACGTCGCTGTCCAGCAGGGTGGTGTGGGTACCGATGCCTGCATTGTTCAGCAGCAAGGTAATACTGGCGTCTTCGCGCAGCTTGCGTTCTACCTGGGACAGGCCTGCTGGGTTGGCCAAGTCGGCCTGCAGCACTTCTACATTCTGTTGGGTTTCAGTGGTGAGTCGGCTGGCAAGTGTATTGAGGCGCTCACGGTTGCGTGCCACCAGAATCAGGTCGTATCCGCGGCGCGCGAGACGCTCGGCGTAGAGGGCGCCGATACCGCTGGATGCGCCGGTGATCAATGCCGTGCCTCTGTGTTCTTTGTTCATGTTATTGCTCCAGTGCTTGAGAACTGGAGCCATGATGCGATGAGTCGTGCTCGACTTAAATGACCTATATAGTAGTGTTTTAGGACATCCAGGAAGGAAGGTGATCATGCATAGAGTCGGGTACTTGGTGACCGAAGGTTTTCAGGTCATGTCGTTGGCTACGCAGGCAGTATTCGAGCTGGCTAACTTCGTTGCAGGTGAGCGCGTTTACAGCGTGCAGAACTTCTCGCAGGCTGGCGGCACGGTGCGCTCTTCACTTGGCATGTTCGTCGACACCCAGCCACTGGTCACGCCTGGTCTAGCCGACAGTTGGATAGTGGTCGGCACCCTGACGCCGCTGACACCGCCTTGCGAGGAGGTTCTCAACTGTGTTCGTGCGATGGCTGACAATGCACGGCGTACGGCGGGTGTCTGTACCGGCGGATTCATCCTGGCTGCGGCCGGGGTACTCGACAATCGTCGTGCAACCACCCATTGGGCGTTCGCCAGTGCGCTGCAATCGCATTACCCGGATGTGCAGGTCGAGGAAGACCGCATTTTCATCGTCGATGGCCCGTTCTGGACCTCGGCCGGTATGACCGCTGGGTTGGACATGGCATTGGGTATGGTGGAAAAAGACCTGGGCGCGGAGCTTGCACGCTCTGTGGCCCACAGATTGGTCATGCATCAACGCCGCTCAGGTGGGCAGTCGCAGCACTCGGAAATGCTCTCGCTAGCGCCCAAATCGGACCGTATTCAAAATGCTTTGGAGTATGCGCGAAAGCACCTGAGTCGGCCGCTTAGTGTCGAGGAGTTGGCCGAGGCGGTACACCTCAGCCCAAGGCAGTTCACCCGCGTGTTCACGGCTGAAACCGGACAGTCTCCGGCCAAGGCGGTCGAAAGCTTGAGGCTGGAGGCCGCGAGGCTGATGATCGAGCAGAGTCGGCACAGCCTGGACGTCGTGGCCAAGGAAACAGGTTTCAGGGACCGGCGACACATGCGCGAGGTGTTCATTCGAGGTTTCGGCGTGCCGCCGCAAGCGGTACGCCGGGATGCCAGGCGGGTGGGGTGAATCTTCAAGAACCACCCTAACAGAGCAGTTCTTGAAGTGTGCGTGGTTGAACAGTTACTCGGCGATGAAGGCCGCGATATGTCGTGCGGCTGCTACGGGATATTGCATGTGCGGCCCATGCCCTGCGCTCGGGAACGTCACCACGTGCAGCGTGGGCAATTGCGCGCTCAGTGCATACCAATTTTCCACCGGGAACACGATATCGTGATCGGCGCCGAGGTGAAGAATCGGTACATTCGTGGACTTGAGGATGTTCAGCACGGCCTCGACCGGGAACACCGCATCCTTGGGACCATCGCCCAGTTGCTGAGCCGCCCATTCCACCGGCACTTCGGGGCTGCGATCCTGTGTACGTGAAGCCAACCGCGTCCAGGCCTGTTCGGCGGCGGCACGGCTGCGGGGGGAAGTAGGCTCGAAGAACAGGCTGATGAAGTCTTCGAAGTCATTCGGGCGTTTCGCCAGTTCATAGAACAGCGGCTCGCCTGGTTTGGCCAATTGCCCGGGAGGCGTGGTACCGAGCAGTACGACGTGGCTGACCAATTGTGGAACTTGCGCCAGAACCACCTGCGCCGCGATGCCACCCAGCGACCAGCCGCCTACAACGACACGGCCAAGCCCAAGTGCCTGTACGAGTTCGATCGCGTCCTTGGCCAGGGATGCTGGGTTGTAGCTCGGTTCGCCTGTTGACTGCCCCAGTCCGCTGTAATCGAACACCGTGACTTGAAAGCCATGGCCTGCCAAATTGTCGAGGAACAGCGGATCCCAGTCATCCATGGTACCGCGGTAACGCACCAGCAGTACCAATGGCTGGCCGCTGCCGAATGTCCGGTAGGCGAGACGGCGACTACCCAACTCGACGAACTGCGTTTGGGCCTGGATGCTCAGCGATGAAGTGGTCATTTGCGCTATTTCCTTAGTGGGCGACAGGTGTAATCCTGCCTCGCACGTGCACTGAATCAAACGACATTAAAGGGTGTGATTCAGGACGGAGGAAAGGCACAAGTTCTGACAGCACACGAGTGTAAATGCAGTGCGCACGGCTATGGGGGGGGGGAGTCACATGCCGCGTAGGTGATCGATTTCCGCCGCAATCCGAAGCGCGGCCTCCAGCTCGGACAGCTGATGCGCTTCCATCAACCGCCAGCGTTGAGCCTTTTCCTCGGGCTCGGTCATGGCCAGGGCGAGGTACAGGCTTGGGGGCACGGCGCGAAACAGCGTCTCCAACTGCTTCGACAGGACCACGCCCTCGGTGTACTTGCCCGAGGCCTTGCTCGCTGACAGCAGCAGGGTCTTCTGTGCCGGCGTGAGCTTCTTGAAACGCGCGATCTCTTCGATCTCTGCCGGCGGCATGTTCAGGCAGATCCACCACTCGATCATGTTGAGCATGGTCTGCGCCGCATCGGGGAAGTCGGCCAGGTTCTGTGTCGCCAGCCAGAACCAGGCACCGAGCTTGCGCCACATCTTGGTGCCCTTGACTACGAAGGGCGCCAGCAGCGGGTTTTTGGTGATGATGTGGCCTTCGTCCGTGACCATGATGATCGGTCGACCGAGGTACTGGTCGCGTTCGGCAAGGTTGTTCACCGTGTTCATCAGGCTGATGTAGCTGATCGACATCTGCGCTTCATAGCCCTCGCGGGCATAGGTGGCGAGGTCGACGATCGTGACATCGCTTTCCGGCCAGGGTGTGCCTGGTCGGTCAAACAGCGCACCCTCAAAGCCTTGACAGAACAGGTCGATGGACTCGGCCATTTCCTGCGCCCGCTCGCGACGCTTGTCGGGCAGATGGGCGTCGCTGGCCACCGTGCGAAGCGCATCCCGCACATGGCGCGTCATGACCTGCTGGTCATTGGCCGCACAATGCCTGGCCGCGTCGAGGATGCATTCGCGGATCAGGCTGCGGTCTGCCCGGGTGAGGCGCGCTTCTTCCTTGGCTTCGCCGCCGGTGATCATCAAGCGGGCGGTGATCTCCAGTTCGCCCAGCACATCGCGTTGCTCGTCACTGTTCGAAGATTCTTCATCCAAGTCCTCGGTCGAGAGACTGGCGACCTGATCGGGCCGCTCGATCAGTCGGCGCGCATCGGCGAAGGGGGCCAGGCTCAAGCCGCTGCCCGGTTTCAGCTGGACTTTGTTGACGGTCAAGCCGAGGGTGGCGAAGTAGTCGCCCTGCAGGCCAAAGGAGTTGCCGGCTTCGACGATGAACAGTCGCGGTCGGTACACGGCCATGACTTGCATCAGGATAGACACCAGGGTGGCCGACTTGCCGGCGCCAGTCGGGCCGAACAACAGCAGGTGACCATTCATGGAACGGTCGAAGCGTGACAGGGGATCGAAGGACAGCGGCGCGCCACCTCGGTTGAAAAAGGTGATGCCCGGGTTACCGGTACCGATGCTGCGTCCCCACAGCGGCAGCAGGTTGGTGACATGCTGGGCAAACAACAGCCGTGTGTACCAGTTGCGCGTGTCGCGCGCAGGGTTATAGACCATCGGCAGCCAGCGCAGGTAGCTGTTGCACGCGGCCACTTCATCGCCTTCGCGCACTGGCTGTAGGCCGGCGCCGAGCAGCACATTGGCGGCCTGAATCGAGCGCTGGCGCAATTGCTGTTCATCGGCGCCGCGCAGGTACAAGGCCAAAGTACCGCGGTACAGCTTGTGCTGGCGACCGATCAGCGCTCGGGCCTCTTCCACGTCCTGGCGAGTCTGGGTCGAGGCGAGGTTTTCACCGATGGCCTTGCGCGCCAGGCGGTTGAGCTGCTCCTCGAGCACATCCTGGGGGGTGATGACCAAGGTCAGGCTCAGGACGGCCTGCTCGGGGAGTTGGTCGAACAAGGCGTTGAGCGCCTCGCCCTTGCGGGTTTCGCCGGTCAGCTGGCCGATATGGGGTGGTCTGCGCAGTTTGTCGACCACCATCACCGCGTGCGGCTGCTGATCGAAGTACCACAGTCCTTGCTCGCTGTCCGAGCGCGGCTCCTGGAAGAACAGCCGTTCGGCAAAATCGTGGTCGAACGGCAGCGACAGACTATCGCCGTCGTCGGCCTCCGGGTAGGGCACGCGTCGATAGAACGCCGCCGGTGATTCGCCAGTGAGGGTCGGGGCCGGGTTGAACCAAGGTAGCAACCAGGCGTAGAAATCCCGCCCCGTCAGTCGGCGAGGATTGACGCCGCAGGCCTGCAACGAGGCCATCAGGCGATCACAGGTTCTTTCCAGCAGCTGAGTTGGTTTTTGCCCGTCGTCGTCGGCCTGGTCACCGAGCCAGCGATAGACCACCAGCCGAATTCGTCGATTGCTGCCGCGCCAGGGCAGGTGCGATACGACATGGTCGTCGAACAAGCCGCCTGGCTTGGCAATGGCATCGAGGTGTTGTTGCATCGACGCGAGGAAAGCGGCGCTGAAGGGGGTGCCTGTCGCCCGTGGCGCGACGTACTGCGCCAGGCGCTCCAGGTACGGGGAAAAATCACTGTCGTCCTGGCAGAAGAACTGCACCACCCAGGGTGCCTGGTCGAGCTCGTCGAAGCTGTCCTGCAGCGCATCTTCCAACGCATCGCGCGCCGTCATCAGCCATTCGGGCTCACGGCCCTCGGTGCCGATCGGCTGCAGCTCGAACACGGCGCCCACCGAGCGGTTGTCATCGAGCAGAAAACACTGCTCCTCCTCAAGGTATTCGACCCAGGGCAAGTGGTCGGTGAAGCTGGGGTTGTGTGCGTACTGGGCGGCCTCATCCGCACACGTGGCGCGCCGACGCTGTGCTGCGCGCCAGGGCTGCCAGCGCGGTGGGGCGCGATCGTCATCATCAGCCATCACAGATCGTCCAGGCGTTCGCCGGGCAACGCGTACTGGACTTTCTCGTACAGCGGGAACACGGTCGAGTAGCCGGGCACGGGTGCCTGTTGAGTACCGGCCAGGTGCGGGTAGACGTACATCACCAGATCAGGATTTGGCAGGCGTGGGAACTGGGCGCGGATCTCGTTGGCGGCTGTGCGGGTGTAGGCGCTCTGGTCCTTGATCAGGCGCTCGGGATCAAGCACTGGCCGGCGCAGCTCACCGCGGGCCTCCTGCAACTGCTGCTGCGTACCGACCGCGCCGCCGCTGTTCCAGATATCCAGCATGGTGTGGTCACCGTGAGGAAGCATTTCGTCCTTGCTGGTGGTGCAGCCTGCCAGGTGCAGGCACAGCAGCAGGCTAATCCAGGTCCAGTACCGAAACGGATGGGCGTTCATGATTCACTCTCCGGCCTTTGGGTTCGTAGTCGATGCTGATTTCGTGATCCAGGTGCAAGGCCACCTTGGCCCCTGGCGGGACGTAGATGGCGGCAAAGGCTTCACCGTAGAGCTTGTTGATCCAGTCACGAATGTCGTCGATGCCACCGCTGATGACCGAGTTCAGCGCGCTGTTGCCACTGTTCTGCGAGAGCCCCAGGCTGCCGCTGGCCGAGTTGATGAATGAGGTATTGGTCTGTTCGCTGCCCAGCGCTGCTGCAAATCCAGCACCGGCAGTGGTGATCAGGCTTTGGCTGCCGAGGTACTGCTGGGCGTTGGAGCGACGCTCACCGGCGATGCAGGGAATGCCGTAAGGGTCGGAGATGTAGCCTAAGCCGCTGCGGATCTTCTCGGTGTCCGAAGTCTGGGTACTGCTACGGTTGCGGCTGACCACCTTCTGTGGCTGTGGCACCGTGCGGACGGTGCCATCGCTGAAGACAAAGGTGATCGACTCGACCTGGCCGCGCACGCAGGACAAGGTCCAGTCACCCGCCGCAGTCCCGCTCATGACCGCGCCGACCACCTCTGGCAGATCAATGCCGTTGGCGGTGAGGTTGTCCGGCCCCACCAGCACCTTGAACGGGTAGGGATCATTCACCGTGCCGTCCACCGGCACGCGACCAATCAGCGCGGTCATGGCGATCGAGCCCATCAGGGTTGAGTTTTCCGGGAGGGTGTAGACCGGCTTGGCCTGAGTGTTTTCCAGGTCACGCTCGCCCTTGGCCACGGCGCGTAGGTGGTCTTGGCCGCGGTCGATCTCGTTGTTGTCCAGGCCATGCAGATCCTTGAATTTCGAGGTCAGCGACGACAACGGCCCCTCGGTTTTGCTGGCCCCATCCGGAACCGCTCGTGCATTGGACGGCTCGATCCACTGCACAGCATCCGCCGGCGGTTGGGCCCCGGAGAATTGTTGCTCGTCACCCGGCTCGAGACCAAAGCCCACAGGTACGTCGGACTTCGCGGCCGGCTTGTTGGTGAGTTGGTCCTTGAGCCGGGACAGCAAACCTTGGGTCTCTCGGTGCTGTTGCTCGGCCTTCTGCCGGGCATCGTTGGCCTGCTGGCGCTGCTCGGTGACCTGCTGGGTAACACTGCTTAGCGTGCTCTGAATGCGGCTGTCGATGTTGCCCTCGCGCGTGCGCAGCCGGTTGTTTTCGGTCTGCAGCGTCTCGTTGCCTTTCTTCAGCGACAGCATCTCGCTACGCATTGCCTTGACCTGACCAATCAGCGTGGCCACGGTATCGCGCGGCGTGTCGCCAGCAATGCCGAGGGCCTTGGCCTGTTCCGGACTGAGGGCAGCGTTTTCGGGATCATGAGCAGGTTGAACGTCTGGCGTCGCCACCCAGGATTTGCCGATGATCAGCACGATCCCCAGCAGGACCGCCGGTACCAGCCATTTCAGCAAACCGTTAGCTTTCATGATCGGCAGCCTCCGGCGCTGGCGGTGGCAGCAACAGTGCGTGCTTCAGGTCGCCGCCTCGGGTGACGAGGTACGCCACGGTGGTGTCTTCAGGTGTACCGGCTTGCCCCAGGTACTCGTGCTGGAAGGTGGCGGTATACAGCGTGGCCTGCAAGTGACGCGGGTCTAGCTTGACCTTGGCCGACCCACGGTTGACGATCTTCACCGCCGTCACCCAATAATCACCCAGCCGCCAGGCGGCGAGCCCCTTGATGGCCACGTGTTCGGTCGGCAGCAATGTGCTGAATCCTGAGGAGTCGCCCAGCGGGACCCGACGCACCCCGGGCAAGGGCGTCACGGTGCGCAGTGGCGCATAAAGGTTCTGCGCCGCATAGCGAGTCAGCACCACCGGTACTGGCGTCGCTGCAGGGGCTGCGTCCTGCTTGGTGTCCACGTCTGGCGCCTGCGCCTGGGCCACGATCTTGACCGGCTCAAGTACCTCGCTGCCCTCAAGCGCTTCGATGTCGACCAAGATGATGTCCCCCGACTTCACAGACTGCAGTTGCAGCCGGGTAGGGGAGATGGCTTCCGACGCACGCAGGTACACCGTCCCGCCTACCGATTGCACGCGCAGCTTGTTGGAGATCGCGCTGGGTAGCCCGACGCGGATATCCTCATCCAACATCAGGAGACGTTCCTGGCCTACCGTCAGCGGCACGGCCAGCGGCAGGCGGTCCCAGTACTTGACCTCAACGGCGGCTGCGGCTGAACACCACCCGGCCACCGACACCAGAATCAGGATCAAGACACGCATCATCACGCACCTCCAGGCAGCGTCAGCTTCTGCGGTGTGCCTTCGTAGCAGTCCAGGGCCAGGCCCCATTTGTTGTGCTCGGGATCGACGTCGAAGCGCACCACGCGCAGGGGGTAGCGCACGACCACGCGCTTCACTGGCTCGGCGGCGTAGTATTCGTCGGCATTGAGGTCGAGCTTGACCAGCCAACTGTGCTTATCCAGCTGCTTCACTCGAAGGTCGGGATCATCGCTGTAGCCTCGGCCCAGCACTTCATACACGCCGCGCACCCGGCCGCGCAGTTCGCCGGCGGCCTTGCGGTACTCGAAGTCACCGTCGAAGAAGGTCTTGCACGCCGGTGTTAGATAGGGCTGAAGGGCGAAGATGGCGCGGTGGTAGTCGACTTCGCCATTGGTGGGCCAACGATTGAGCTGGCCGAAGATGTACAGGGCAAAGGCATAGACATTCTCGGGTGGCACGTCCCACCATTTACGCGTGCTGCCTGAGCGCAGATCCGGTGGTACGTGAATGGTCAGTTCGGAGGGGGCGGACTGCCAGCCGTACCAGAGTCCGGTGCACAGCAGCGCCAGAACGGCCACGGCCAGGCGCAGGCTGAAAATGTGTGCCTGCTGCGCATCCACCTTGTTCCGGAAGCGACTCATGGGGTGGTCCTCGCAGCCCGGCGCGTGCGTCGGACTGTCCATGGGCCGGAATGCAAGATCAGTGACTTAGTGCCGATGCCCCAGTGCACCGCCAGTTGCCACTGCAGACGTCGGTACAACCAGGTTTCGGGACGAGCACGCTTGGCTCGACGCAGCAGCTTGCCGCCGCCGAGCAGCACCAACGCCATGCACAGGAACATGCAGGTGGGCAGGGTGGCGATGGAGGCGGTGGCCACCGCCAGCGGCCCGCCGAGGACCACACCCAGCACTGCGCCGACAATCAGCGCGACCCACATCTCGTCATTGGTGAGGCCGCGCAGGACGGCTGGATCGCGGTTCAGGCGTTCCGGCAGGAAGGTCAGCGTGCCGTCAGGCAGGGTGGCGGGGACGTCGGACATGGCTGCCTCACAGAATAGTCGCGGCTTTGGTCAGGAACCACAGGATCACCACCACCAACAGTGCGCCGACGCCGACCACGGCGCCGAGGTCTTTCCAGGTCTTGCGCTGGTTTTGCACATCGGCGTAGACCGTGAGCGAATGCCAAGCCACTCCCAAGAAGGCGAGGGTAGCTATCAACAGGCCGAGCAGGATGCCGCCGTCGTAGGCGTAGTTCTTGATGGTGTCGATCAGGCCTGAGCCCTCGCCGCGGGACGGTGCTTCCATGGTCGGAAGATCAGCCCTGGCCAGCGTCGAGCTCAGCAGTACCAAGCCGCTGAACAGGGCTTTTGTATAGGTAGCTCGCAGCCGGAGCAGCGGAAGGAGGCAGCGACGGGAGAGGTTCATGGCAAGGTCTCCTGATTACGACAGCATGAAAAACATCAGCACGATCAGGGCGAGGGCCAGACGCAGCGTGCTGCCGCCGAGCGCGCCGAAGTTGAGGTTGCCGGCCGCCCATCCGCGGTAGCCGGTCCACAGGGCCCAGGTGCACCAGAGCAACGCCAACACCAGCACCGATGAGCGCCACAGCACTGAGCTCAGCTGCGGGGTAAACCCGGCCACGGCCGAGAATGCGTTGAGTTGGGCGTCAGTCATGCTCATGGGAGGGTCTCGCGACGGACGCTTCAGTGCGGTAATCACCGATCAGATCAACCATGTCAGCTGGCTGCGCGCGCGACGGCGACAGGTACTTGTGGATGCCCTGACGTATGCGCTCGAGATCCGCAGTGAGCATCGGATAGTCGAAGCGATAGCGCGATCCAGCTGCATCGTCTGAGCTGTTTTCCGCGCGCTCGGTCAACTGTTCGATGACAATGAACTGTCGTTGCACGAGTCCCAGATCCGAGCGCTTGCGACTTTCTAGTGCAACAGCTGGAAGTGTTGTTAGACAAATCACAAGCAATGGGAAGGCGTACGTCCTCATGGCGTGCTCCAGAGCAATCTCTGGTCGTCACCATCGGTGCGCGGGCGAGTTCATGCACGAATTAAAAGGATTCTCGGCCTTTCACTTTCTGGCGAGTTTGGGCAGAAGTGGGTGAGCCTGGAGTGAGGCATTTGAGGGGGACACGAACTTGGTGGCGCTGCAGGTTTACTACGAGCGCTGCAGCGAGCGTCTGAAAGCCTAGCCAGCCATCAGTCGGAGAATGACAGTTCCGCCTGAAGAGCGCTCGGAGTACGCAGGGGCATTTTCCTTCGGGGATTGCGTGAGCTGGCTGGCCAAGGAGTGGCAGCTAAATCGTCCCCCAGTGTGGCTTGCAGTCCTGGAATTCGACCCTCCGACTCAAGTGCTCGAATCTCATTCCTGGTCCTGACGAGCAATTCATCTGCCGTCAGCCCCGTATCCTCGCTCAGCGTCAACGCCACCAGCGTCAAAGGGCTCACTTCCAATCGCTCGCTAAGCTGCTCGAGTTTGTCCAGCGTGAGGCTAGATCTACCCGTTTCGAGCTTGGACAAGTAGGTGCGGCTGGTCGTGTCGGCAAATCCACGTTGGGTGATGTTGCGATGACAGCGTAGTACTCGAAGCACAGTGGCGAACGACGACTTCAATGTCATGAAATTACCTGAGGAATGGAACGGATAGGTGCATTTGGCGACCACATTAGCTGGGAAGGCAGACTGCTCATGCCTCCAGTTTCACTCTACCATAATCCCTCAAATCAAGTCCTGATGTGCCCGCGACCAGTTCGTGATCGTCGATTTTCGACGTAAGCGGCTCACGAACTCACATTGAGTTTTGTGGCAAAAGGCTAGCCACCAAAGAGGGCGGTTACGATTAGCGTCCCAGCATAGGTCAAGGTGATCAAGGGCTCATACTTAGATTGCGATCCCCACAGTGCACCAAAAGCTATCAATGCAAGGATGAAGTCGAGTATGCCAAAAGATGAGAAAATCGGAACTTTCCAAAGCAGCCAATTGTAGGGAATGCACAAAAGATTAAAAACCATGACAAAAATCAGTGTCCATCGACCATCTCTAATGAACTCTTCCTTCAGGTTGGCTCCTTCCGGTAGCTCTTGCTGGGGCAGCACCAGTGCGCCAGCCAAAAACAAAACCAGTACAAATCCCAGCAAGATTAGGGCTCGGGGAAAATCCCATGTCTGCATCTTGTCGCTGAGATTATGTAGATCCCAAGATATGTCTAACATGAAATAGAAAATGCAGAGCGTCCACACAAAGGGTATCCAATGTAGCTTGGCTCGGTGGCGACTTCGGAAAATGGCAACGCTGCTGTTTACTACCCGCGTCATACCGAGCGCCAGAATCATCCCCACGGTAGCAGCGATCCAGTTGTAGTTACTCATAGCTGTCCTCTGGCGAAAGCCCTAGACAGATAGCTAAGCACATAACCGGCCAGAACCTATTCTTTAAGTACGGGCAACCAGCTATGGGGTAGCAGGTCTCCTATCTCACTTGCCCTGTGGGTGGGCAGTCGCTCCAACACATCCTTGAGATAGGCGTACGGATCATGCCCATTCATCCGCGCCGACTGGATCAAGCTCATGATCGCAGCCGCGCGCTTGCCACTGCGCAGTGATCCTGCAAACAACCAATTGGCACGTCCAAGTGCCCACGGTCGTATTTGGTTCTCGACGTGGTTATTGTCGATGGGCAAGGCGCCGTCATCCAGGTAGCGCGTCAGCGCTACCCAGCGATTCAAGCTGTAATCCAGAGCTTTGGCGATGGCCGAGCCTTCGGGCACCACCTCACGCTGGGTCAGCATCCAGTCATGCAATTTTTCAGCGATGGGAACCGCATCCCGCTGGCGTATTCGCCGGCGGTCTTTTTCGCTCATGTCCTTGGTCTGTCGTTCGACCTCGTAGAGCGCACCAATCGTTAGAAGCGCCTGCTCGGCCAACTGACTCTTGTTCGCCGCATGCAAGTCAAAGAACTTGCGGCGCGCATGGGCCATGCAGCCAACCTCTACAATGCCTTGTTGGAAACTGGCCTTGTAGCCGGCAAAGTCGTCGCACACCAACTTGCCGCGCCAGTCGCCTAGGAAGTTACGCGCGTGCTCGCCGGCACGGCTCGGGCTGAAGTCGTAGACCACGGATTTCAGCTCTGCGTAAGCAGTGCTGCTGTAGGCCCACACATAACTTCAATGGGTTTTCTTTTCGCCCGGTGCCAGCATCTGTACCGGCGTTTCATCGGCGTGGATGACCGGTTGCGCCAGCACTGCTTCACGCAGAGCATCGACGAGCGGTTGAAGCTGCACGCCGGTTTGCCCAACCCAACGTGCCAGTGTCGAACGGGGAATGGCCAAGCCGGCACGGACAAAGATCTTTTCCTGCCGGTACAGCGGCAGATGGTCAGCGAACTTGGCCACCATCACATGGGCCAGCAGGCCTGCTGTAGGGATGCCTTTGTCGATGACTTGTGCCGGAACCGGTGCTTGGATCAAGGTTTCGCAAGCTCGGCAAGTCCACTTTCCACGTACATGCTGCTCAACGGTGAACATACCCGGCGTGTAATCGAGCTTTTCGCTGACATCTTCACCGATGCGCTGAAGGTCGCAGCCACAGGCGCATTGGGTGTTGTCGGGTTCATGGCGGATAACCGTACGCGGAAGCTGTGCTGGCAGTGGTGCGCGCTTGGGCTTCTGGCTTGGCTCTTTTGGGGCCGGCTCTGGATGAAGTGCGTTCAGCTCAGCTTCGATGGCCTCAAGGTCGACGTTGAGCAAATCATCGAGCAAGCGGCCTTGCTCCGGGCTGATCTGCTCGCTGCGCTTGGCGTACTTGTGGCGTTTTAGAACGGCGATCTCGTGCGTGAGCTGCTCGATGATGATCTTGTCGTTCTGGATCTTGCGACTCATCGCCTCGACTTGAGACTGCAATGTCAGCGTCTGCTCAAGCAGCGCACGCAGCTCTGCTGGGGTCAGTTGGTCGAGGTCGGGTAAGGAAGTCATGCCGCCAATCGTGCCAGAGCAACGTACTGACGGCGATTGGCGGTTATGCCAATGGCAAGCACTAAAGCCGTGTGATGGTGCTGTTGGCGCCCATGCGCTGCCAAGGTAACCCCACGATAAGTGCCTGAAGTTGCTCGCTGTCCAGTTCCAGCTGCAATCCGTGACGAATGCCCGGCCAGTGGAATTTGCCTTGGTTGAGTCGGCGTGCCGCCAGCCACACGCCGACGCCGTCATGTACCAGCACCTTAATCCGGTTGGCGCTACGGTTGGTGAAGAGATAAGCGCAGTGCGGCTTCGCCGCACCGAAGACTGCGACAACACGGGCCAAGGCCGTTTCGGTGCCGGCGCGCATGTCCATGGGCTCGGTGGCCAGCCATATGGTATCGATGCGGATCATTTGACGAGACCGCGAATGAAGCGTGCGCAACCATCGGGATCGACGGAGGGCCAGGTCACTGTGAGCGTATGCTGTTTGAACGGAATTTCGATACACGCCAGTTTTGGTTGCGCAGGCTCAGATTGGGGGCTCATTGCCAGTGGGACGAATGCTGGTAACGCTTCAGGTTGAAGGTCGCGATAGAGCGGAATCCATTTGCGCACCAGGTTGGCATTGATGCCATGGCCCAGCGCGATGCTGGCAATCGACACGCCAGGTTGCAGGCATTCCTGGACGACTTGGGCTTTGAACGGTTTTGGATAAGAGGTGCGCTGGCGCATGGTGATCCTTGCGATAAGGGCGATGGTGTCCACGTATTTTTAGGTGGACACCATCGCCCTCAATGCTGGGATTCTGAAGGTGTGTTGGCTGGCCGCTTACTTTTCGACTTGAAGCCGATGCTAATGAACAGCTACCTCTGGCCAGAATGTGCCTACTAATGATGTTTGCCGAGAGTGGGTGCAATTCAAGCCACTACCTCAGATACCCAGCAACCATCACCTCGCGGAGACTTTTTTCTCACCCAATTTTCACCTTTTTCATGCCAGGTCTGAGCATATACACTACCCTCTGAGCATGACGGCGGAGGTCAATCAGATGGATGTAAAAGATAATCTCATGTATCTATGTGTCGTAGCTGTCATCATTGCAGCGGCTCTATTTGCCTGGTTTGCCTATGACTCCTCCAGTATGAAATTCATATGGGCAATCATCAGTTACCAATACACGGAATGACTCGCTCAATTAAGGCTTGTGCCCTGCGTGAGAGTCCATTGGATAGCTTGGCTTTCAAGGTGTTGAGCTCGTTAGTCTGTGATTAGATGTCCTTGCTGGATCCAGAGCGGAATGTTCGTGGGTTTTTAAAGGGCAGTTAGCTTCCCTGTATTTGAGCTCATGTGAAGGCTGGCCGCGACTACAATTGCGATCTTTCGTTATGGTCAAGATTTTCCGTCGCAATTTATCAATATTTGAACTCGTCGAGTCAGGGAAAAGTCGAAAATTAAACTCCGGGGTGGGCGCTCGTAGATCTCTGATGCAGTAGCTTGCTACCATGGTTAGAATCGCCTTTTGTTGCATTTATTATGTCTGGCTAGAAAGCGCGAAGCACGTGGGCGCCCATGCACTGCGAAGGGTGAACATATTATATTTCGAGTTAGTGCGAACTTTGAAAAATGGCGTGTGGATGTTGATCAAGGTTTTTCAATGGCTGCAGGCCGTGCAACAGACGGAGGACAATCTGACCGGCTGGATCCTGTTAAATGGATTTTTCGATGATTTGCTTGGCCAGTGCGTGGTAGAGAGAGACGGGTGAGATCCAGCCGGATACGGCTGTCGCCATCACCGTGGTTGCCAGCATGGGGATAGCCAGATCAGGACTGTGTGTAAGCTCCAGAACAATGACTGAAGCTGTCAGGGGTGAGCGTGTCACACCGGCCAGGTATGCCCCCATGCCGAGTAGTGCGCAGACCTGCGGATCGGCGTTCGGTAAAAGGCTTAATAGAGGCGCAAAGGCCGCCCCAATGCTAAGCGAGGGTGAAAACAGCCCACCCGGGATTCCAGAAAGGTAGGAGACCACATTGGCCAGAAACTTCCATATCAAAAAGGTCGAATTCGTGACGGGTTGTCCTTCGAGCAAAGCGCGGGTCTCTTCATAGCCCGTACCGTATATATGATTGCCGGAAATCAGTCCCAGCGCTGCCAGCAACAGTCCACACGTCGCTGCGAATCGAATCGGGTAGCTTGCGCGCAATGCGCACAATCGGCCTAAGGCGCCTTTGTCCGTTGGCAGTACCAGTTTGGCATAGAGTCCTCCCAGCACGCCCCCAAGCACGGCGCAAGCCGGGACCACGCTCCAACCCCAACCTTCGGGCATGCGGCCACTGATCTCGCCAAAGTAAGCGTAGTGCCCCATCAGCCCAAGCGTAACGACACCCCCAATGAGCACCGCTGTCAACACCAGGCCACTGAAGCGTTGCTCGAACGTGCGGCTGAGTTCCTCAATGGCGAACACCACCCCGGCTAGAGGTGTATTGAACGCAGCGGCTATTCCGGCAGCACCACCCGCCAGGATCAACCCCGCAATGGTGCGCCGGCCCTGCAATCCCAAACGTCGACCGAACGTATAGAGCACTGCAGCGCCGATGTGCACGGTTGGTCCTTCTCGACCAACCGATCCTCCGACCAGCAGGGCGCCTAGTGTCAGGCTCATACGGGCGGCGGCCACCGGGAGAGAAAGCAATCGAGCACGTAAGCGTCGAGAGGGCATTTCTAACGCGGCAATCACCTGTGGAATGCCGCTGCCCTTGGCATTCCCGAACCAGCGTTGGGTCAAATATGCCAAGAGTGCAAAGCCTATCGGGGTGATGAGGACAGGTATCCAGGGCGAGTAGTCCAAAAGGCGCTTGAAGGTGGCAAATGCGGCATCGGCCAGCCATGCAAATAACAGTGCCACCAGTCCCACCAGCAGCGCCCCCACCCAAAATGCCAGGCGTTGGCGCCATTCGCGCCAGAATGAATGGCGAAAGGGGGAAGCGGAGCGAGTAGAGTCGGTCATCGCACATACAGTATTGGGGAAAAGAAGAGTATGGCTTGATTTCCCGAGCCGGCACACCCGACCGAGGTTGTACTCGATAATGGCTGCCAGACACTTGACTGGCGGTTGCGAGACATTATCAGCTTGTTTATGACGTCGATCGTACTGCGTCGCTTGAAGATCGTTTACGCATACCCAGTACTCCCCAGGTCAAACCTACGACGGCGGCGATCACCGAAGCGCCAAGAACGCCTAGCTTTGCTGCGCCTAGCGATGCAGCATCAGTGAAAGCGAGATTGGCGATGAAGATCGACATGGTGAAGCCTATGCCTGCCAGCAAGCCGATCAAGGTTATGCTGCGCCAGTTGACCTCAGCAGGCAGGGCACACCAGCCTAAACGGACCATCAACCAACTGACGCTGACAATGCCCAATGGTTTGCCAGCAACCAATGCAGTAGTGACGGCGATCATTACCCACATTGGTGCTTCGGCGGAAAGGTCGGCACCGGAAAGACTCACGCCGGCATTGGCCAAGGCGAACAGCGGCATGATGCCGAACGCTACCCAAGGGTGCAGCGTGCCTTGTATGCGCACCACGGGGGGGACCAGTTCGCGCTGAGCCAGGCGCAGGCGTTTCAATGGGTCCATCAAGTCGCTTGCATCCTGCTCGGGAGCCTTGGCACGACCCAGCAATTCGCCGGTGAAGCGTGTGATTGCATCCAGAGGGCGTTCGCGCATTGGCATTGCAGCCACGGGTGTCATGAGGCCCAATACGACGCCGGCAAGCGTAGGGTGCGCGCCGGTCATCAACACACCCAGCCAGGTAATGACGCCAGGTACAATGTACGCATACGCGGTGCCAACACCGATCTTCTGCAGCCCGACTACCATCAACAGGCCGATCGCAGAAACCGCGAACCCGCTGTAATCCAGTCCTCCAGAGTAGAAAAAGGCGATGATCAATACCGCGATGATGTCGTCGATGATCGCCAGTGCCAGCAGGAAGATTCGAACATTTGAAGGGATCGACTTGCCAAGCAACGCCAGTACCCCGACGGCAAAGGCAATATCGGTAGCGGTGGGGACCGCCCAGCCTTGTTGTTCCGCCGCTGCATGAGCAAAACTCAGGTAGATCAGTGCGGGTACGGCGACGCCGCCGATTGCTGCCGCCATGGGTAAAGCCGCTTGGCGCAAGCTGGAAAGTGCTCCTTCATGAATCTCGCGGCGAATCTCCATCCCAACCACCAGGAAGAAGATGGTCATCAAGCCGTCATTGATCCAAAAGTGCAGAGACTGCGAGTAGACCCGCTCACCGAGCCCGAAGGTAAGCGGGGTGTGCCAAAGCTTTTCATAGCTTTCGGCAGCTGGAGAGTTCGCCCAGATCAGCGCGGCAACAGCCGCGAGCAGTAATACAACGCCGCTGACGGCTTCGATGTGCAGAAAGCGTTCAAGGTTGGCGAAGGCCCGCTCGGCCAGTTCCTGGGCGCGAGGCAATTCTTTTTTTCGCATAGGCGCAGAGACTCCCGCATGGCGGCCCGACCTGCGCTGTTCTTTAACCTGCCTCACTGCACCGTGCAGCTAGCACCCGCCGGTAGTCTACAGAACAACGGGGACCAGATGAATGGCCACCTCTTGAGACGCAATGTCGAACAGGTCGTGCTGGGCGATCGTTTGAGATTTTGATCGAAGAACGTTACGGTCTATCCCCATTTCGAGCATGGAAGGTTCGGTGACCAGGCATTTGCCTGGCTGCTAGTCTTTGAGCAGGTCGTCCTGTCGGCGACCTTGTGCTCATCGTCCCACGAAGGAGAACTGCCGCAATGACTGCAGCCCCGAAACCCAGGAGCACCCTCAACCCACCTGTCTTCTATACCAGCGCAATATTGATCTTTCTGCTGGTGGTATATGCCACGGCATTTCAGGAACACGCCCAATCGCTATTCGAGCAGGTTCAGCACTGGATTATCACGAACGCCAGCTGGTTCTACATTCTTACCGTGGCGCTGGTGCTGATCAGCGTGGTGTTCTTGGCGGTCAGCCGCTACGGCGACATCAAATTGGGGCCGGACCACAGCGAGCCCGACTATCCCAAGAGCAGCTGGTTCGCCATGCTTTTCTCGGCAGGGATGGGTATCGGGCTGATGTTCTTCGGCGTAGCAGAGCCGGTCATGCATTTCACCACGCCGCCGGTAGGTGACCCAGGAACCGTGGCCGCGGCCCGTGAAGCGATGAAGATCACCTTCTTTCACTGGGGGCTTCACGCCTGGGCGATCTATGCCATCGTTGCGCTGATTCTGGCCTACTTCAGTTTCCGCAACGGTTTGCCACTGACCTTGCGCTCTGCGTTGTATCCATTGATTGGTGAGCGTATCTACGGGCCTATCGGCCATGCCGTGGATGTCTTTGCCATTCTGGGTACGGTATTTGGCGTGGCCACTTCGCTGGGCTATGGCGTGCTGCAGATCAACAGTGGTTTTCACCATGTGTTCGGCCTGCCGGTAAATGCCACGGTGCAGGTGATACTCATCGCCGCCACCTGTGCCTTGGCGACGCTGTCGGTGGCCAGTGGCCTGGACAAAGGCATCCGCATCCTGTCGGAGCTTAACTTGGGGCTGGCGGTCGTGCTGATGGTGTTCGTGCTGTTGCTCGGGCCCACGGTGTTTCTGCTGCAGACCTATATCCAGAATACCGGCGCCTATCTCTCGGACATCGTCAACAAGACGTTCAACCTCTATGCCTATGAACCGACCGACTGGATTGGTGGCTGGACCCTGTTGTACTGGGGTTGGTGGTTGTCCTGGTCGCCCTTCGTGGGGCTGTTCATCGCTCGCATTTCCCGGGGTCGAACGATTCGTGAGTTCGTCTGCGGCGTGCTGTTCGTACCGGCAGGGTTCACACTGTTGTGGATGACGGTGTTCGGTGACTCTGCGATTCACATGATTCTCAATGATGGCGTGAAAGACTTGGCGGCAGTGGTCGACCAGGACAGTTCGCTGGCGTTGTTCGCGTTTCTTGAACACTTCCCGTTTTCCAGCGTGGTGTCACTGATCGCAGTATTGATGGTGGTGGTGTTCTTCGTGACCTCGGCGGATTCGGGAGCGCTTGTGGTAGACATGCTGGCGTCTTCCGGAAAAGGCCATTCACCCCTATGGCAACGCATCTTCTGGTCGGTGAGCATCGGCGCTGTAGCGATCGCCTTGTTGTTGGCCAATGGGCTCAAAGCCCTGCAGACAGCGACCATTGCCAGTGCCTTGCCCTTTGCGGTCATCCTTCTGGTTGCCATCTGGGGTTTGTTCAAAGCCCTCAGCTTGGATGCCACGCGCCGCGGTTTGCGCAACCAGGCATTGCCTGGCCCTCGACATACCCGGCACCCGCACGGCGGTTGGCAACGCCGTTTGCGTAATATCGCCATGATGCCGCGCCGATCGCATGTCAATCGTTTCATCGCCGAGGTGGTTCAGCCTGCCTGTGAAGAGGTCGCCCTCGAACTGCGCAAGCAAGGTTATGAAGTGACGGTGAGTGAGCGGGAGGACGGGCGCGTGACCCTTGAGCTTTCTCATGCCGGCGAGGGGCGTTTCCTCTATGAAGTGCGGCCGCGCGCATTCAATACCCCCAGCTTCATCATGCGTGATACCGAGGACGGCGCCGATGCCCGCAAGTACTTCCGTGCCGAAGTGCACCTGCGCGAGGGTGGCCAGGACTATGACATCATGGGGTGGAGCCGCGATGATGTGATCGGGGATATCCTGGACCAATACGAGCGCCACCTTCACTACTTGCATGTGGTGAGCTGAGGGCCTGTTTGCATTGCTCTGATCAGAGGGTCAGGGCAATGCCGCGCGCTGTGCCGTGCCTGAGGGCAGTTCGCAGGCCCAGAAATCCACGGCGGCGACGTCCTTGCTGGGCGGCCCCAGCCAGTAGGAAAGCGGCCGACACCCATCGGCAGTACACACTTCATAGTCACCGGCTTCAGGGGTGCGTCCAGCGTGCAAGGGTTGCAGTGGCGGTAACGGGCGATGATAAACCCACGCGCCATCGCGAAGTTGGGCATCGTCCGGGATCTCCATGCCAGCACCGTTGCCGTGAACCCGTGCCTCCATCAGTATTAGGCCCGCGGGCGTCAGCCGATAGTCTTCTTCCCAGCGAATCTTCTCGATGCTGTGCTGCCAGGCCAGGGTGAAGTCATGTAACGGCAAGCTCACCCACGCCCCGCCTGCAAGCCCGAGACAAAGGCCGATCATGCCATCTGTCCGGCGCCTGGCCGGTGACGCCAGGCATGCCAGCCGAGCACCGCCAAACCAAGGACGAAGCCCACCTCATCGCTGATGGGCAAGGCAAGAATCAGTGAAACACCGGCAAGGAACGCCAAGAGACGCTCCCACCACCGCATCGGCGCGCGGAAATGACCGATCGACGCGCATCCCCAGAGTGCCACGGCGAACACCGCCTTGATCAGCATGTACAACGTGGCACCCACACTGTCGCCTTGCATCATCAGCGCGGGGTCATACACAGCCATGAAGGGCACCACAAACCCTGCCAGTGCGATGCGTACCGCCCAGAAACTGATCAACAGCCCTTTCTCCTTGGCGATGGGGGCGGCGGCAAAGCAGGCCAGCGCCACCGGCGGCGTCAGGTCGGCGAGGATTCCGAAATAGAACACGAACATGTGCGAGACAATCAGCGGTACCCCGAGCTCTAACAGTGCCGGGGCAGCGATGGAACTGGTGATGATGTAGTTGGGGATGGTCGGGATGCCCATGCCCAGCACCAGGCAGGTCAGCATGGTCAAGATCAGTGAGAGGAATAGATTGTCCCTTCCCAGATCAAGTATGTAGCCAGCGAACGTCGTGGCCAGGCCGGTCAGGGAGATGACGCCGATGATGACCCCGACCAGCGCGCAGGCAATGCCTACTGGTACGGCATGTCGGGCGCCTTCGACCAAGGCCAGGACACAGGCACGCAGCGTGGCGCGACCGCCCTGAACGAGGGCACACGCCAAGGCAAGGACCGCAATCACCAGCAAGATGACGCCAATCCCCATGTGGAAAAAGCCTGAACACAGCAGCCCCAGCGCTATCCAGAAAGCGGCACGCAGCCAGGTATTGCTGGCTCGCAGGATGATGGCCGAACCGAGAATGACGATGGCTGTCAGGGCCAGGCCAACCATGCCGGAATACAGTGGCGTACGCCCAGAGAACAGCAACGCCACCAGCACCAACAGCGGTATCAGCAAGAACCAGCGTTGACGCAGAGCGTCCCAGGCGCTTGGGCACTGCTCGCGGGGCAAGCCATGCAATTGACTGCGACGCGCTTCCAGATGAACCATCCAGTAAACTGAACCGAAGTACAGCAGTGCCGGAATGAGAGCGGCTTTTGCCACTTCGGCGTAAGGCACATTGATCGTTTCGGCCATGATGAAAGCCACCGCGCCCATCACTGGCGGCATCAACTGGCTTCCCATGCTGGAAGTCGCCTCGACGCCACCGGCAAACGCGGGCTTGTATCCAAAGCGTTTCATCAATGGAATGGTGAATTGCCCAGTGGTAACCACGTTGGCCACCCCTGATCCGGTAATGGTGCCCATCAACGCCGATGAAAATACCGAAACCTTGGCGGGGCCACCACTGCGATGCCCGAACAGCCCCATGGCAAAATCGGTGAACAGGCGAATCATGCCTGCTTGCTCGAGGAAGGCGCCAAACAGGATGAACAAGTAGATATAGGTCGCCGAGACGTACGTCGGTGTGCCGTACAGCCCCTCGGTACCGAACGCCAGTTGATTGACGATCTGGTCTAGGCCGTAGCCGCGATGCGCGAGTTCACCTGGCAGGTACTGACCGAGCAGGCCATAGGCCAGAAACAATGCACAGATGATCGGCAGTGCAATGCCCATGACACGTCGCGCCGCTTCGAACACCAGGCCGATCAAGACCAGGCCCACTGCTAGGTCTTCCGGTGTCAGCTCACCAGAGCGCTGGATCAGTTCGCCTTCGAAGTACCACTGGTAGGCGGCAGTAGCCATGCCCGCAAGGCCTAACACCCAGGCCAGTGGCTGCCACGGACGGCGATTACCAACGAACGAATAGCTCAGGTACACAACCATGAGCAAGAATCCCACATGGACCGCCCGCAACACTTGGGTGGAGATCAGCGGGAAAGCCGCCGTGGCAATCTGGAAGATTGAAAAGGCCAATGCCACGGCAAAAAGCGTGGCCGGCCAACGATCGGTACTGGCTTGCAGGCCTTGCGATGCATCACTCATACGCTGCTCCCTCATCGCGTGGATTGGCAGTCAGGGCAGCAGGTTTTTCTCCTTGTAGTACCGCTCAGCGCCCGGATGCAGGGGAATGGGAAGGTTTCTGGCTGCGTTTTGTGCCTGAATGTCTTTGGCTGCGGCATGGGCAGTGACCAGCCGTGGCAGGTTTTCGAATATCAGCTTGGTCATTTGGTAAGCCAGGTCATCGCTGATATCCGCACGGGTGACCAGAACATTGTTGATGGCGACGGTCGGCACGTCGGTATCCTGGCCATCGTAGGTTTTGGCGGGAATGGTGGCTTGTTGATAGGCGGTGTTGCCGATTTTGCTCACGACGTCTGCAGGGACAGGTACGAACACCACCGGCAGGGTGGCGGCCAGATCACGAATGGCCGCCTGGCCGAGTCCCGAGGATTGGAGTGTGGCATCGAGTTGGCGGTTCTTGATCAACTCCACCGATTCGGAGTAGGGCAGGTATTCGACTTTGCCCATGTCCTGATAGCTCAAACCTGCAGCCTTGAAAATCGCTCTGGCGTTCAGTTCAGTACCGGACTTTGGCGCCCCCACCGAGATGCGCTTGCCTTTCAGGTCCTCCAGGGATGTAATCCCCGACTGCTTGCTGGCGACGATCTGGATGTAGTTGGGGTACGTCCCGGCAATGGCGCGCAGTTTCTTCAAAGGCGTTTTGAAACCGGCCTCAGCATCCCCGTTCCAGGCGTCTGCTACCGAATCGGCGAGTGCGAACGCCAATTCACCGCGGCCCGCTTGCAGAAGATTGAGGTTCTCCACTGACGCCTTGGTCGCTTGTACCGAGGTTTTGCTCCCTTCGATGCCATGGCTGTAGAGCTGCGATATCCCCACGCCAACGGGGTAATAGACGCCGCTGGTGCCCCCCGTGAGGATGTTGATGAACGTTGGAGCGGCTTGCGAGGCTGTGCTAACGGCCAGGGCCGCGCTGGCCAATGCCAGGCGAAGGACTCGATTCATGACGACGCTCTCCACTTATTGTTGTTATTCCTAAGCCAGTAAACCTAGAACGAATATGCATGGCCTGCCCAATTTTGTGACTCATGGGATGCCTGGCGATCAATCTGCAACCGCAAGCTGAAATCCGATCGACCTCCTATGGCCTGCGAGCGTCAGAGAGAAAGGAAAGTGGATCATCCGAGGACAATGAGGAGGCTAGCGACCTATGAACGATCGCATCATCGACGTATTAACAGGCACCACGCTATTCGGTATCTCCGTACTCAACGTGCTTTTGGCCTTCGGCGCGGCCGCTCTCACATTTTTGGGGACCCGCGCCGCCATTGGTTTTTTGTTGCGTCGAGTTCGACATGACGGGGCGCTGAGCCAGGTGCTGGCTAAGGTGTTGGCGGGCACCAGCAATCTTTTGCTACTGCTTGCTTCCTTGCTGGTTGGGCTGAGCATGCTTGACCTGCCCGAGCGCTGGTTAAGCCGTGTCAGTAGCCTATGGTTCGTGGTGGCCGCGCTGCAGATTGGGTTGTGGCTGCATCGTGCAATTGCCTTGGGCCTGGCTCGGTATTTCGCTCGCAACAGCGGAGATGGCCTGTACCAAGGTAGCGCGCTGGCCACATTGTCGGCCTGGGGCGCGCGCGTTTTACTCTGGTCGATGGTTCTGTTGGCCATGCTCTCCAACCTGGGCGTCAACATCACTGCATTCGTTGCAAGCCTGGGCGTGGGGGGTATCGCGGTGGCGCTCGCCGTGCAGAATATTCTCGGTGACCTGTTTGCCTCGTTGTCGATTGCCGTGGACAAGCCCTTCGAAGTGGGCGATTTCATTGTTATCGGCCCACTGGCTGGTACGGTAGAGCACGTAGGGCTCAAGACCACGCGCATTCGCAGCCTGGGCGGTGAACAGATTGTCATGGCCAATGCCAGCATGATCAGCAGCACCATTCAGAACTACAAGCGCCTGCAGGAACGGCGTATTGTCTTCGAATTCGGCCTGTCCTACGACACGCCGACCGAAGCGGTAAAGAAAGCGCCAGCCATTGTCGAGGATGCGATTAGGTCGCAGGACCAGGCACGTTTTGATCGTGCCCATTTGCGCGGGTTCGGTAAGGAGGCACTGGAGTTTGAGTGCGTTTACATCGTCAAGGACCCTGGCTATAACCTGTATATGGATATACAGCAAGCCATCAACTTCCGCTTGCTTGAGCGTTTCTCCAGAATTGGGGCCAAGTTCGCTGTTCCCGTGCGTGCAATCAAGGTCACGGCATTGCCTCAGCAAGCCACTCCAGGCGGTGAGCGTGTTGGCGTTGGAGGGGCATGAGAGACGACTGGCTAGTCGTCCGGTTGATTCGCACCGTGGTCAACGGCGAGCAGTCGCTTTGAGGTAAGGCACATGATGGCACGTTGGCGTTGGTTGGTCAGTCAACTCACGAAACGACTCTGGTTCAGAGCGAGCCTATTCTCGCTATTGGGGGTCGCCACGGCACTGCTTGCTGTGGTGTTCAAGGACTTCATACCTGAGTCCTTGCCCGCACGAATAGGGGCAGACGCGGTGGACAACATACTTGGAATCATTGCCTCGAGCATGTTGGCCGTTACAACCTTCTCACTGAGCACCATGGTCACCGCTTACGGTGCAGCGAGTAGCGGGGTGACGCCGCGCGCCACGACCTTGGTGATAGAGGACACAACCACTCAAAATGCCCTTGCTACCTTTATCGGCTCCTTCCTGTTCAGTGTGGTTGGCATCATTGCCTTGAGTACCGGTGCCTACGGCAACCAAGGGAGGGTGCTGTTGTTCGCGGTGACGATAGCTGTCGTGATCCTGATCGTTTATACATTGCTACGATGGATTGACCACCTGTCCAAGTTGGGGCGGGTTGGCGAAACCATCGATCGCGTTGAGAACGCGGCAACAGAGGCTATCGAGCACCGCGTTCAATGGCCCTACATGGGGGGATCTGCTTATCCGCCAGGTCTCGTTTTCCCCCACTTCGTACGCTCGTTGTCCAGTCATCGAACAGGATATGTCCAGCACATTGATGTGCAAGCATTGGGGGTAATCGCCAAACAGCAAGAAATCCGGATCTATCTGGAGGTGCTGCCTGGGGCGTTTGTTCACCTCGGGCAGGACATCGTACGCATCGTGTCCGAGGTCGGTGAGCGCGTCGGTCTGGAGGCCGCCAGCGAAGAAAAGATTCTGGCGGCCCTGACAATTGGCGTTCGTAGGACGTTTGAGCACGACCCACGTTTCGGTTTGTCCGTGCTTTCAGAAATTGCGTCCCGTGCACTGTCGCCCGCGATCAATGATCCTGGCACGGCCATTGATGTTATTGGGCGGGGCGTCAGAACCCTGTCGTACTGGGGGCGGCCCCGACAATTGGCATCAGGACCGCACGACGATTGCGCGTTGGTTCACCTGCGAGGGATATCTGTCGATGATCTGTTTGACGACTTTTTCGGGCCCATCACCAGGGACGGCGCCGCTTTGCAGGAGGTGAATCTTCGCGTGCTCAAAGCGCTGATCAGCTTGGCCCAGATGAATCGGGCAATGTTTGAGGGCGCATCCGCCAGGCATGCTGAGCGTTTACTTCATCACGCACAGACAGCGTTGAGGTTGCAAGAAGAGAAAGTCGAACTCGCTATGCTGGCAGAGAAAATTAAGCCAGAACGTTAGGGGCGCCGACCAACCGTTTCATACTGGTCACATGCAGAGACTCGCCATTCTTGCAGGAAAGTGATCAATGCTGCGGAGAAGCATGTGGGTTAGTGCCTTCGGTGGCTAGTTGTCTTGCACGGTCTACACCCCAAGCCAACGCTCGGGTCATCGACTCACCAGGCCTCGAGTCAAAAGCCTCTTCATGTAGAGCTAGGCCAGTTTCGGCGTACACGCCGATAAACATTTGGGTGTTACCTGTACGAGACAAGCGCACCTGCACATCGATGGCGATGCCATTGCCCATGGTTTCATCATGTGTTCGGTGGTGAAGTGTCAGGTCAGCCCAGGCCAAATAAACGTTTCCGCGTACACGCATGCAGACACCTACCGAGTGTTGTGCTTCTGTTTTTCAACGTAGCGCAAAGAGAAGATTTCGCAACGTTATCTTCCCTAACGGTCGCGTTGGTAGCAGTGGAAAGCTACACCGTTCTTCAATGGAGCTTTATAAGTATTTCTTGAAAGAGGCGGCAGTGATAGAAACCATGAAACCGAGTACTGCTGCGCTGGGTAGGAGCACCCAGTTAGGATTAGCGGACCAAGGTAGGGTGAGATAGATCATCCACGGACTTATCATAAGCGGTATCAAAGTTCGCTTCGCGCGATGATAAACAAAGCTGCTTTCCCGGTCCGCTCGAAACTTGCGCAGGTCGCGTCGCATCAAACCGTCGACGGCACCGGTTATGACCGCGAGCAGGAACAGAGGCATGGCCAGCGTGAGTACGGTTACGCGTACCACAAATGTGAAGATGGTAAACAGCGCCCCCAACAGGTAATCCTTAATCATCAGGTAAGCCTGGGCGATGTACCAATCAGGTGTCCCCTCGAGAATGCTTAGTTTCACCTGCACGTCTGAGTGCGCCCAGCCGGAGTGCACCGCGATCCAGTCGCTCAAGTACTCAAGAATTTTGGCCGTAGCTTGCGCCGGCTCTTGCACGAGTAGCGAGCTTTTGAAGTGGTTGCTGAGCCAACTCAGCTCATTCAGCCACATCGCATGGCTGTGACGCCAGCCTTGTTCAGGCCAGATCCACAGCATGCCCACGAACTCCAGCAGGATTGAGAACAGCAGGGAAGCAAACAGCAGTCCGAGCAATCGCAGACATAGCTCAAACGTGCCGAAGATCAGCCCTGGTCGTCGTTGTGTCTGAGGCGGATTGGTTGGGGCAGTGGACATACAGGCTCCGAGGTGTTCGCGGACTGCCAGAGGATCAAGGGGCGTGTTTACGCCCAGGTGGTGGCATCTCGGGATCGAAGTCGACCGTCGGCCTCCCCCCAGCACTCCTCCACCAACATCCCGCATTGGTGTTGTAAGACTCGCGCATACGCGCAGCCAGGGTCTGCAGGTCAGACGGCATCGCATCGTCACGGGCCGGTTTGGGCAGCGGCATTCGCACTTTCCACAGCTGCCCGCCTTCCTGGAACGAGAACATCTGGCCCTTCGGCAGGGCGATGATGTGCGCGGGCTCGATCAGCGGTACGGCGGTGCTGGTCACGCGGTCCTGTGAGGACGATGTAAAGTCGGTACGGGCATCGGGATCGGCCGTGTCGGTCGCGCCGGAGACCAGGGTGCGGGTCTGCACGTTCACCTTGGGCAGCTGATTGGTCAGCAGTTCGGCGGTCGCGGTTTCGCGTACGCGCAGCATCTGCAGGGTGTTGAAGTTGCCGACGACTTGGCCGGCTTTGGCCCGGCTGCCGATACGCGCCTCAATGTCGCTCAAGGTCTGGGTGTAGGCGGTGACCTGGATACCGGCACCACCGCCCTTGTTGATCAGCGGGATAAACTCATCGCCCATCAGCTCGTTGAATTCGTCGGCGTGCAGGTTGATGGGCACCTTGTCGGCCGCGCTCGAAGAGTTCGGCAGGCCGTGGTCGATGCCGTGTTTGTAGATGTGCCCAGCGACGGAGACGAGGTCAGCAAACATCGAGTTACCGACTGCGGCGGCGACCTCGGCATCGGACAGGGCATCTAGGCCGACGTAGACGATGCCGCGTTTACGGATGACCTGCAGCCAGTCGAAGATTGGCCGAGGATCGTCCAGGTCGGCATAGTTGGGGGCCAGCAACTGGGCCGTCTTGCCACTGGTGAGCTTTTCCAGCAGCGGCAGCAGTGAGGCGACGATCTTGTCGAAGTAGGTGCGGTCGTAGCGCACCGCCGAGCGCAGGCCATCCATCACCGGATCGAAGAGGCGTTTGGCGGTCAGGTATTGCTCGATGGCGACCACGCGTTTCTCGCGGCCAATCATGTGCCGCGGCACGTTCTTCTCGTTGAGGCGAACTTCGAGATCGACAATGGTCTCCCACGCTTGCGAATCATGGCGGGCGAAGAAGTGCTGGGCGTACTCGATGAACAGCGCATCAATGTTCACCACATGGCGCTGGATCTGCAGGTAGTCGGGGCGCCGGCCCAGCTCGATCAGGGCCCTGGCGATAATGTTGACGAAGCGCCAGGCGAACTCGCGAAATGCCGCCGAGTTGCCTTCACCGCTCAGTTGCCCAGCGATGCGGGTGGCGACTTCCGAGATACGACCGAAACGCCCGATGGCGTTGTAGCGTGCGGAAATCTCCGGCCAGCCCAGGTGGAAGACGTAGAACTCATGTTCGCGGCCGGCGCGTCGTGCTTCCACGTACATGCGCTTGAGCAAATCGGCATCGCCTTTGGGGTCGAAGACGATTACCACTTCCTGGCTTGGCCGGTGAATGTCCTGGGTGATATAGACCTCGGCCAGGCGCGTCTTGCCGACCCGGGTGGTACCCAGTACCAGGGTATGGCCCACGCGTTCGCCCAGTGGCAAGGAGGCCTCCTGCTCGTTGGGCTCGACGCCATGCAACAGCGGTGAGCCGCCCACGGGCGGCAGCGGTCGTACCGGGTTGAGCGGGCTGTCCCAGGCGGTCACGCGAGGCAGGAGGGATAGCCCTGCCGACGCTTTTTCCAGCACGTGCTCCAGGCGCCGTGCCCATTGGTAGGCCGTTGACTGGTTGACGTAGCGGGCGAGTGCGGGATCCTGCGCTTCCAGCAAACGCTGGGTGTGCAGGCGGCTCCACCGAAAGCCGCGACCCATGAACAGGCGCTTGCTGCTGACTGGTATTAGCCGGCTAGTCAGCGAGTAGCGGGGCAGGCGGCGGATGTTGCGGCGATAGCGCAAAACAATGCGGGCCTCATTTAGGCGTTTCAGACCGAAGGCGGTGTAGGCCAGGGCCATGCCGGCGCCGACCTCTGGCGACAAGGCTACGACCCAGGGCGAATGTAGGCACAGCGCGCCAGCACCGACGCAGATGCCCACGGTGTACAACTCCACCGCCGGGCGCAGCAGGGATTCCATCGCATGATCACCCATGACGGTTCCTCAGTGCTCCAAGCCGGTCGGTGTGATCAGCACCGGGTAGTGCTCCAGCTCCAGCCGCTCGGCGATGTCGTCACCGCTCACCGGCCAGATGGCCAATCCAGGCGCTACCGCCTGGATGCGCTGCAGCGCTGCCGCATCCGCTACCTCAACGGCCAGGCCGTTGGCGCCCAACCGCTTCAGTGCTGGCGCGTGCTGCGCCAGCCACGCCAATGAGGCAGCGTCCGCGCCAACCAAGAACAGCGGGACCATGCCTGGTAGATCCAATGCTCTACGCGGCACCTCACCCGGCGTGAGTCGCGCGCTGTGCACCGGCAATACCCAGCTCAGTGTGCGTGGGTCGGGTCGTTCAACCGGCGCGACCGATTCGGCGGCCATGGCAGGGGGCGTTGGCACAAGCCATGCCCCGGCAGCTAACGATCCCACCAGCCCGCAGATCAGTGCGCCCCTGCGAACCTCAATCATGAGCGTGGTCCTCCACGGCTGGACGTGGCGGCTTCAAGGCGCTGCCAGTGTTGGCTGAACTGCGTACGGTAGCGGGCCGCTGGGGCTCCACCTGCGGGGCGATGGTAGCGGCCGGCGGCGATGACCCAGTCACCAACGTCGGCGTAGTGCGCGCGCAACAGGTCGGCGGTGACGGCGAGGTTGCCACGCGGATCGAGGGCATCGCAGGCGGTGGGGTAACGCTCCGGGTGGTAACCCAGGTTGGTTTGCCCCAGGCCGACATCGATGCGCTTGGGATCATGCCGGGTGAGCGCCACGGTGAGAGCGCTGCAGGCCTGGTCACGGGTGGCAAAACGCTGCGGCGTGCCGGCCACATTCAAGGTCCACGGCCAGGGAATGAGCTGCCCACGCAACGGCGTGCCGCTCTCCTGCTGGGCAATGGCGAACAACACCGAGGCCGGGATGCCGGCCTGGGCGGCGGCCAACTGGTACGCCGGCGGGGGCAGGCCGCCAGCGTGGGCCGCAGTTGCCCCAATCAGGACTAGGGCGAGGGTCAGTCGACGCGTTGCCATTTCCCTTCCACCTGTTGAAAGCGCGCGGGCAGGGGGCGGCTCGCGCCGAGGGCGAACCAGCGGCCGCGGTCGTGATTGAGGGTGACTTGGCCACTGCCGACCTGGGCCGGGGTAATGCCTACCTTGCGCGCCCATCGCTGAATGCGCGCATCGTCGCCCTGGCTGCCCACCAGATAGACGTCCAGGCGGGCGCTTGTGCTCAGCCATTGGCGGAGGCTGGCCTCACAGGTCGAGCACGGGTCTTCCACAAACACTGCAAAGCGCGGGTTGCTCGACGGGGTTGCGGCATCGCTCATCCCCTGTACCGGCAGCAGCCCGGGGAACAGCCGCGCCCAGGCCGCGGAATAGGCTTTCTGATAGGCCAGTTCGCGCTCGGCCCGTTTGGCTTCGAGGCGCACCTGCAGCTCGGCGTAGCGCTGACGCTCCTGGTCCGAATCGGCTTCCACGCCCAGGGTGGTCAGCGGATCGAGTTGGGGTGACCAGTACTGGCGTGGACCGCTCTGCAGGCGTTCAAATTTGGCCCATTCATCATCGGTCAGCCCCCAGGCCTTGGCCTGTGCTGCGGATTGCGCTTGCTGCAGTGGGGCCTGTCCGCTGAACTGCTGCTCGGTTTCGACCGTGGCGGGTGCGCTCCACCCCGAGCCTGGAACCAACCAGATGGGCAGTAGGAGCAAGGAGAGGGTGGTGAACCGGACCATACGCACCTCGTCACGGCAGGGGCAGCGAACGTTCGCCGAGGCCAGGCACCTGGAATACGGCTTGGTTCCGGCGAATGGCCTTGAGCTGCCAGTCGTTCAGGCTATCACCGGGCTGTAGTAGGTGAACGGTCGACAGGGCGTGCGCGCCGGCCGGTAGGGCCGAGACAAACCGGACGTCACCGCGAGTCTCGATACCCAGCAGCTTGAACGGTGGCGTCGGGGCTTGGGCTTTGGCGGCTGGTTTGGCGAGAGCCGCAGGCTGGGTCTGTGCGGATGGCGCAGCCGCTCTAGCTTCGAGGGCATGGACGGCGGTTTCGGCGTTGCCCATTCGCTGTTCCAGCGCGGCCAGATCGACCTTGGTCGGACCCAGCGGCACCGCTTCAATGGCCTTGAGCGAAGCGCTCACCTCATCCAGCTGTTTGCTCAGCGTTGCGAAGGTCGCGTCCTGCTGGTGCTGGTGCTCGCCCAGCGCATTTACTTGCTCTGGAAGTGCCGCGACGGTGGCGCCGAGTGCATCAAGGGCCCGCCGCAGCGCCGGGACTGGATCGGCTGGAGCATTCTCAGCGGCGACCAAGAGCGCGGTCAGTTGTTGCTGGTGGTTGTAAGTCACGGCGGCCAGCACGGCGGCGCCGAGGCACAGGGCCCCGAGCACCAGGGCCTGAAAGTGATGGACCTTCATGGCGCGATCTCCATGGGCGGGTGAGGTGGTGCGGGCACCGGAGTGCGAAGCGCGTAACACACGCTTCGTTCGACCGGGTCGATCACGAGTCGCCAGGCTTGGCCGCCCAAGATGGTCAAGGCGTCCAACAGCGCCATCGGCCCGAGTTGGTGCTGGACCGCCGGCAGGGGACGGCTGAACAAGGTGGTGACCTCGGCGCGGTTGGCGCAGAGCGAGTAGCCCGAGCGCTGCAACACGTGCCGCAGGGCATCACCGACCGTCGCATGCAGCGCCGGTGCAATTTGCACGGTGATGAGCTGGAACAATGGCTGACGCTGTTCCAGTGTCGGTCGTGTGCTGACCAGGGTGTAGCGGTCCTGGCGGACCCACGCCGGTGACGCTGACAACGGCTTGGACGGGGCAGCCGGTGCTGCCAAGGAGAGGGTTGGCGCTATCGGTGGGGCGAAGGCAGGCGGCGTGTTGCAGCCCGCCAGCGCGAGCATCAGGACAAGGCGAGGAAACGCGAAGGTATGCATGAGCAGGTCTCGACAGTAGGTGCCGACACCTTGGCAACGCGCTCGAGATGCACCCACTGAAAAACCGAAGTTGCCCGGCCGGTTTATCGGGCCCAAGGCATAAAAAAGGTTCTTCACGGATTACCGGGGAATTCGTTTTTGATCTTCATGAAAATGAACTCGCTGTCCCGGTAGCCGTAGGCCATGCGCTTGATCACCTTGATCCGGTTATTGATTCCCTCCAGTTGACCGGTATGCATCGGCCACCGATCCCTGCTCAAGATCCCCCGCCAGTAGCCCTTCAGGCGCTTAGCGAACTGCTTCAAAGCCGGTATGCGCTTTCATCGGCCAGTTGAGCCACATGCAAGGTAGGTAATCGTTGGCAGGCTTTAATGACAGCCTCGGCCAAGCGGCGCGTCATCCGCGAGTAGCGATCAAGCCAGCTGACAGCCTCCATCCGTTTGCCGCAAGCGCTACATCCAACTCGTTTGAGCTCAACGTTGAGCTGCACCGCACGCCCAAGAATGGGCAGGTCTCGGATGACCCGCTGGCAGTACTCGTGAATGGTTGTACTGGGCTGGTGACAACCGCTGCAGGAAGGAAATCGGGTGGGGCGGGGGATCAGGTTGATCTGCAGCCCATCACCATCAGGTTTGATGGCAATGATAGAAAAGCCCTCCCAGAAGGGCAGAAACGTATAAATATCGTGCACAAGAACGCCGGTTTGTAGATGTGCTTGCTCGCACGAACATCATCCATCAAACCGGCGTTCTTGTTTCTCTCTTTCCCGGGATTCCGTGGAGAACCATAAAAAAGGCGCCCTTAAGGGCGCCTTGGATCAATCGTCAGCAAATACCGGCAGGCCTGCCAGCGGGACTGCATCGGGATCGAAGACCAGAAAGCGCGTGTCGGCCTGGCCGGCCAGCAGCAACAGGGTCATCAACACCGGCGGTACCTGCTCGTCCAGCAGGCGAGTGCAGACCTCCGCCGCCGAGCAACCGAAGCTCTCCACTTGGCCGCCGCGCTGCCAGGGTGTCGAGTACAGCTTGCAGCCGATGGAGCGATTGCTGACCAACCGGAAGCATTCGAAGAAGCCGCCAGGTCGTTCGCTGCGGGCAAGCTGCTCAAGGTAAGCGTACTCATCGGCCGGTAGATGGGATGAGCTGATCTCCCAGCTGCGGCTGTACTGGCCGGTGGCAAAGGACAGCTGCTGCATGAGTTGGTCCGCTGCTTCTTGGCTGGGAAGGTCGCCGAGGTGTACCGAGCCAGTCAACCGCTCGGCCGTGACCTGGTACAGCACGGTGGTAACCACACCGTCCTCGGGCAACTGCATGCGAAGAAACCCAGAGACATCCTGGCCTTCCGTGATAACGGCACAGTCGTCATCGAACACGCAGACCTGACAGTTGATGTGATCGTCGTCCAAGTCCAGCTGGGCGGTGTGCAGGGACCGGTAGCAGGGCGAGCACTGGTCGTCGTAGTGGATCTGTACCACGCGTTCGCAGGCGAATGCATGGAAACCGCGGGCAAAGGGGTTGGGGGTAGAGGTGAGCATGGTGGCGCTCCGGTGAAAAAAGCACGCCACCCCATGCAGGCGGTGGCGAGTGAGAGAGGGTTAGATCCAGCCGTATTCGGCCAGGGACACGGGTTGACCTTCGCCAACGATGATGTGATCCAGAACGCGGACCTCGACCAGCGCCAAGACTTCGATCAGGCGGGTTGTCAGTACGCGGTCGGCGCCGCTGGGCTCAGGGCAGCCGGAGGGGTGGTTGTGGCTGAGGATGACCGCAGCGGCGTTGTGTGCAAGCGCCTTGACCACCACTTCGCGAGGGTAGACCGAGGCACCATCGATGCTGCCAAAAAACAAAACCTCGAAGTCCAACACGCGGTGGCGTGAATCGAGGTAGAGCAGGGCAAACACTTCGTGGTGATAAGGCGCCAGGCGCAGCTTCAGGTAGGAGGCGGCGTCGGCGGGCGTGATCAGTACTTCGCCGCGCTGGAAGTAGCGTTGGTCCAGCAGCTGCAGGGCTTCGCTGATCAACGCATCTTCGTGCGCGCGCTGGGTCAGGGCCGGGTCAAGTGGCTCGACCAGGGTCAATGGCGTGTTCATGAGCAGAGCCTCGTGTGCGGGCGCGCTCCGGGAGGAGGCCCCCAGTGGGTGGTATCAGGCGGTCACAGGCGGGTGAAACGATGACGGGTGCCGTGCAACGGGGAGTGACAGCCTTCGCAGGCGTGGGTGGAGAAGGGAACGATGCCGACGCCGGTGTTCGGATCGAAATCGGCGCTGAGCGGCAGTAACGCTTGCACTGCCTCACGTATCTGCGTGATTCGCTGGTCGACTTCGGCCTCGCTGTAGTACAGCGACAGCGCGCTGAAGTCGTCGTAGGCAACCGCCTGCAGGCAGTCTTCGCAGAGCCAGAAGCTTTCCATGGCAACCTCCGACGTGAATGAACAACAGGCGCTCCCAAGAGCGCCTGTTGTTGGCGGTCAAACTGCCTCAGGCAGATTGAGTTGCAGCGGTGGAGTTACGGGCGGCGGTCGGAGTTGACAGGCGCTGATCGGAGTCACCGTCAATGTCTGCCTTATCTCCATCCGCCTCCGCTAGTTCCATCGCGTCAGAGGCAGCGTCGGTGCGGGCGGGCGCACGGTAGCTGAACTGGCCATCGACCTTGATCCACTCGATGAAGATCAGGCGGCCTTTGAGGCTGGCGCCGGGTTGCCCCTTGCGTTCGCCTTTCTCGTACAGGAAGGGATCCACCCAGAGGTCGCCGATGCGAAACGCGATGAGGACCTTGCGTTCAGCGCGGACGTCTTCGAGGTGTTCACGGATCAGCCTGTCGGCTTCACCGCTGGCGACCTTGCAGTCGAAGCGGGTGTACTCGACGTCGTCCGAGGCACCGTGCAACGCGGCGATGTCGCAGGCCATGAATGCTTGGCCACGGCGAACCGGGACTTCGCGGACCCGGTTCAGGTAACCAATGCCTTGGGTGTGCAGGTTGAAATAGGTGGTGGGGGCGTTATTGCTTGCAGTAGCCATGGTGGAGCTCCTGTTCAACAGAAACGCGGACATCCACCGGCCCTGGCGGCTGGTGAGTTCCGCAAGGGGTAGGTGCAATCACATGATCGGTAGAGAGGGCGCTCATCACCGACAGGTCGGTGACCGTGCGAGCTGCCGAGCGCGAGTCGCACTTGGGGAGAACCACCCGAATCGGGCGCAGCCTTGAAGGTTCTGGCTGCCTGGGTGCTGTCAACGACAGCGGTGTGCAGCTCATCTATAAAACGCCGCCAAGCCCCCGTCAACCGGGGATCGCAGGCGGATTCGGCGAGTGGAAGCGATTGGTCTTCAGTGGATTTTCAGCGGCGAAAAAATAGCCCGACGGTCATCAGGCTAGGAAGAGGTGGACCACCTTTGATCCGGCGATGTGACACCGGAGTTCGTCGCAAATTCTCCGCTGTCGATCCACCTGGATCAACCGACCCTTGTCGTGGCCTGGGTCGGAATCAACTGGCACGCATCCGCGCACAAAAGGTGCCCAGTGTTTCGCCGGCGGGCACCGGAGCTGAGCATCGTCGCCGAAGCGGATGACCCTTGAGGCCTGGCACAAGCCGCATGGGTCATCCACCTGGGAGACTTGGAACGCTGAGAAGTCATCCGCAGAGGCGGTGAGGGGTGGCTCCGAACTCTAAGAGTCTGACCGAGCTGCCCGGAGCGAATCGGTCTGGGGCGCCAAGCGGCGAGGGGCTGGATCACTACACCAGCGCGACAGTCTGCCGTCAAGTCATGTCCTCTTCGGGCGCTTGGCTTTGGCGACCGGCTTGGTGCCCTTGCATTCCGGGTATCGGATGCACGACCAGAAGCTGCCGGTGCGGCCTTTGCGCTGGCGCATGCCGCTTCGGCACACCGGGCAGAACGGTCCTTTGGAGGAGGGCGCCTGCAGGGTGAGCGAGGCGTTGCTGCGCACCAAGCGGGTCAGCCATTGCGCCTGCTTGGCGAGAAAGGTCTCGACGCTCAGCTGGCCCGATTCGATGCGCTCCAGCGCCTGCTCCCACAGCGCCGTCAACACCGGGTCGGCAACCTCCGGTGGCACCGCTTCGATCAGGGTGTGCGCCGCAGCCGAGGCGGCCAGGCTGCGTTTCTTCTTGGTCAGATAACCGTGGTCGATCAGCCCCTGGATGATGGCCGCGCGGGTGGCTTCGGTGCCGATGCCGCAGCTCTCACTGAGCGTCTGCTTGAGCCGCGGATCGGCCACCTGGTTGGCGATGGTTTTCATCGCCTTGACCAGCGTGCCCTCGGTGTAGGCCTTGGGGGGCTGCGTGCGCTGGGCAATGGCGGCCGCGTCAGTCAACGCCACCGAGGCGGACTCGCGAAGTGTGGGCAAGCGTTGAGTCTGTTCGCCGGGCTCATTGCCGTGAGTCTCGTTGATCACCGCTTTCCAACCGCGCACCAGAGTCTGCTTGCCCCGTGCCAGTAGCTGCTCGGCCTGACTGTGCATCAGCATTTGCGTTTTCAGGTACTCATGCTCAGGAAGGAACTGCGCGAGGTAGCGGGCGCGGATCAGCGCGAAAACCGCCTGCTCGCGCTCGGACAGCTGAGCGAGGTCGAGCGTGATGGCGGTCGGAATGATGCCGTGGTGCGCGGTGATCTTGCCGCTGTTCCAGGCGCGCGAGCGGCGACAAGGATCCAGCTCCTTGATGACCTGGCCGAGAGCAGGGCTGGCGGCCACCAGGGCATGCAGGACGCGGGGCACCTCATCCAGCATGCTCTCGGGCAGGTAGCCGCAATCGCTGCGCGGGTAGGTCGTGGCCTTGTGGGTGTCGTACAGGGCTTGGGCGATCCCCAGCGTCTCTTGAGCGCCGAGCCCGAGTTTGGCCGAGCAGACTTCCTGCAAGGTGCCGAGATCAAACGGCAGTGGCGCGCCCTCCCGGACCTGCTCCACCTCGATGCTGTCAATGCGGGCCGTTCCGTATTGGCTAAGGCGCGCTGCGGCTTGCCTGGCGGCCGCTTCATCGATGCAGCGGCCCTCATCGTCGCAGATCGAGGTAGGCGGTTGCCAACGGGCTTTGAAACTCACGCCTTCTGCCACCAACTGAGTGTCGACGTTCCAGAACGGTTGCGGCACGAAGCTGGCGATGGCCCGGTCGCGCTCGACCACCAGGCGCAGAGTTGGCGTCTGGACGCGGCCTACCGGCAGCAGACCGTCGAAGCCAGCGCGGCGGCCGAGCAGGCTGAACAGTCGGCTCAAATTGATGCCCACCAACCAGTCGGCGCGGGAGCGGGCCAGCGCACAGTGGTACAGCGGCAGGGTCTGTTCGCCCGGACGCAAGGCAGCCAAGGCCCGGCGGATCGAGGCTTCATCAAGGGCAGACAGCCACAGGCGCAGGATCGGCCCATGGTACTGACAACTCTCGAGGATCTCCCGGGCGATCATCTCGCCCTCGCGATCAGCGTCGGTGGCGATCACCACCTCGCGGCATGTCCGCAGCAGTTGGTCGATCACCTTCAGTTGGCTGGCAACCTTGGGCTTGACCACCAGTTGCCAGCGGGCGGGAATGATCGGCAAATCGTCCAACGACCAGCGTTTGTAATCGCCATAGGTTTCAGGGGGCGCGGTTTCCAGCAGATGGCCGATGCACCAGGTGACGGTGACGTTCTGGCCCTGCAGGTAGCCATCGCCGCGTCGGCTGGCTTGCAGTACCCGGGCGATATCGCGGGCTTGGGACGGTTTTTCGCAGATGAACAGGCGCATGCGTGGGCCCTCTCGGTGGGTACCGACAGGGTGGAGGTGTGGTCGTGAAGCGCCAGGGTAAAGCCGAAACTGGTGGTATCGGTTCGACGTATCAGCGCAGGGCCAAAACCCTACTTGCGTTGCGCGAGATGAGTGGCCAGCGTTTGCAGAAACTCCAGGGCGAATTGTTTATCGGCGTCGCCCAGCTCCTTGATGATCGCAGTAATCTGCTGGCCCTGATCCTGGGGGCGAGGACTGATGGCCAGCAGCAGCTCATCGACGGGGCAGCCATACAGGTCTGCCAACTGCAGCAGCTTCGTCACGGACAGCTCAACCAGGCCACGCTCCAGGCGGGAGACGGCCTCGCCGGAAATACGCAGGTGCTCGCCGACCTGGTCCTGGGTCAAGCGGCGGTCGCGACGATACTTCGCCAACTGGCGGCCAATGTGATGTGGGCTAGGCTCTTTGACGGGCAACGGGGCGCTCTCCAATTCGACCCATATGGTTGACTAGCCACTCAAGGATATGAACGGCTCAAAGAGTTGACTGACAACCCTATGAGGCGTATCACGAAAAATAACTGGATGACCCGCCCGTTCACACGGAGGCTTCAACTTGCACGGATCCCACCAGAGTGAGGCAGATAAGTTAGCGATCAAGGCCTACGAGCTGTTCATGGCTACCCATCTGGAACCTGACAATGGGGAGGCACGCGCGCAGTTGATCGCCTGGGTTCAGGAGAATCCGGCGCACTGGCGGGCATTCCTTGCCCTGGATCAGTGCCTGACGGAGGTGAAGCAGTTGCTGGAGAGTGGACAGCGCGGGAAAGCCAGCCGAGATGGATAGCTAACGAGCGTCAATGCTGCTCGCCGGTTAAGCTGCGCGGCCCCTGCAGTATCGCGCAGGGCGCGGTGATTCCACTGAGGTCCACGGTTCACCCGGCCTTGCGTGTGGATTTCTTGCCACCGCCTTTACGCGTGGCGTTGGGGGTGTCCTGCGTCTTCTCGCGCATGGTCACCGAGGCCAGGCGATGCGGCAGGATACCGATGCGCCGCGCCTCGACCTTGAACGTCACCCGCGCGTTGTCCTCGCTGTCCTCCCACTCATCCTTGACCGTGCGGCCTTCGACCAAGACGCGCATGCCTTTTTGGTACAGCGTGCTCCAGTGCTCGGCATCGCGGTGCCAGAGCTCGACCGGCGCCCAGTAGCCGCCGCGATCCTCGTAGCCGCCTTCACGCGGTACCGGGTTGTCGAAATAGACGTTCAGCCGCAGCAGGCGCCGCGGTTCATCCGGGTTGGAGTTGAACTCCTGGAATTCCGGCACGCTGCCGATGTTGCCTTCACCTACAAATAACGTACTCATACGGGTCACTCCTCGGTGGGGAAACGGGTCAGGATGAGCTCGGCGGCCGCGAGCTTGCTGGCACCGGAGACGGCCTGGCGATACAGCGACTGCAGGCTGCTCATCTGCAGGTTCAGCACCACCCGGTTGGTCTCCAGCTGATACAACGCCTGCCGCAGCTCAGGGTGCAGATGCGGATGAACCACCGACTCCTGCCACACCTGCACGCCCATGCGCTGAAAGTCCGGACTGCGCCAGCGCAGGAAGTCAGTGCCCGTCGCGCTGTGCTGCACGACAAGTCGCAGCTCCAGCAACGAGAAAGGAGGCTGCGCCATGATCGCCAGCATCACCGCCATCAATTCGGCGACCTGAGTGCGCAGGCGCAGGATCGTTTCGGCGAACTGCTGCAGCTCCCCCTTACCCTTAAAAGGCTTTAAAAGGCCTTTTAGGGAGGCACTTTGTGCGAACGCGCGGTAGGCATCCGCTGACAACCGCCGGGCAATTGCATCGGCCAGGGTCATGCCTCACCCCCTTCGCCCGGGACTTCCGGAGTAGGTTGTGCCTCGGCCTCCGGCAGGGCAGGTTGATCTGGCTCATCGGGATTCGAGGTGGTCTGACTCCGCGTGATGGGTGGGGCGAATTGAGAGCGGTGGCTGCCTTCGAGGATCTTGCGTGGGGGTGTGCCGAACTTGTCGATCGCTTCACGGGCCCGGGCGTTGTTGGCGGCCATGTCATCCCGACTGACCCCCGCCAGGCGATAACGCTGGGCCAGACCGAACAGGCTGCGCAACTCGTGGGCGCCGCGATCGATCCAGTTTTCCATGTCGGGGCGGCCGATTAAGGCTGTGTGGTGAGCGAGCAGAACGCGGCGCACCAGGGCGTCGTAGTCGGTCAGCAGGTAGACCGCGAGAAAGCCAAGCTGGCTGCCGATGAACAGGGGGAGGGTGACGGGATGGATATTGAGGTTATCGCCGATATCGACTTGGGTCGGCAGGGCGCGCTCCACTCGACTGACCTGCTTGGTCAGCGCGCGCAGTTCGGCCTTGGCCTGCAGCAGCTTGTCCTCCAGTTGCAGCATGAACCAGTCGGCGAAGGGGTCATCCTGGCTGCTGGCGTGCTTGAGCAGGTTGGTGACACCGATGTAACCAGGCATGCCCATGATCGAATGTACCCCTTCGCGGGCCATGCGGCCTTGCCACAGCCGCGCCGCATGGTGGGTGTGTAGGGTGAGGGTGATGCTGCTGCGCAGGGAGCCCAGGTTGAGCTGGTAGTGATCGGTCATCGCCAGTACCTCGCCGTAGGAATGGCGCCGACGATGGGCCGATCTGTGCGATCCGACGCGGATCAACGTGAAGGTGGTCTGCTCGTAATTTCAGGCGGTAGACCTCCTTGGATTCAATGGCATGGGCATCAAATCCACCGAGATCCACTACTAGGTTGGGGCAAGCGAACCGCGGCAGCGTTGCTTCAGCTCCTCCAGGCAGGAGAGCGCGAGTGGCGAGGCGGTGCGCTGACCACTGCGTTTGGGTCGCTCACTGGGTGGCTCCGCTGGCGAGGCCTTTGTTGTGCGCGACGGTGCGGTCGTGGCTGTCGCTTCATCGGCGCGGGCCGCCCACAGGGTAAACTCGCCCTGGCAGGCGCGTTTGATCAAGCCCATCAGGTAGGCGACGGGTTTTCGGATCTCACCGCGGGCGCAGCGCACTGCCGCTTCATTGATCACCGCTTGTTGCTGTTCCGGCTCGAGCTGGCGCATTGCCTGGGAGGCCATGCGCCGCTCGGTCGGGTTCAGCGGTAGATCCTCAGGCCAGCGTGCTCGGCCAAACTCGACCTGCCCCAGTACTGTACTTTTTTTGCTTTGGTCTTTCTGTACTGTACGGCCGGCGTCGGCATTCCGAACCACAGCCGAAACCGGTGCGTTGCCGCAGGGTTCGGAATCGGTGGCCGAGGCGTGAGGATTCCGAACGGGGTGGTGCAGGTCAGGTTCGGAATGTTGCGCCTGCGCGTCTTCGCTCATCAGCGGCAGCGTTTGCTGCGGTGCCGGCGGCAGTGAGCCCAACCTGTCCTTATCGCCCTGGGCGACGAGCGGGTCGGCTTGAATTTCGGCAAGCACATGCTGCGTCACATCACGCACCCCCTTTGTGGCATGGCTGAGGTTCTGTTGCAGCAGATCCGCGTAGCCGCTGTCCAGCTCAAACTGCTCGGCCGCCGTCAACGGATCGCCGTGCAGCACGTAGACGCAGCCGCGCAGGCAGCCTTGGGCATCGCGCGAACGGTCGACCAGGCTGAGCCAGCGGGTCGTACGCAGGACGTTCAATGCGCGGGCGATGGTTTCGCGCGACGCTTGGGCACCACAGGGGCTGGTCGCCAGGTAGGGCTGCAGGTCCTGGTAGCGCGGTGTCTTGACCTGTCGCTCGGTGATCAGCCAGTGCAGGACCTGCCACGTGTTGCGCTCCAGCGGGGTCAGCCGACGATCGAGGAGTAACGCTGGCGGCAAGGGATTGTTGTCGCCGTAGTAGATCGTACGCAGTGCCGGTTCCGCGGCAGCGGCCGCTTCTTGAGCCTGCGCGGCCTGCCACTCATTGCGGCGTCGAAGGGCGTCGTAGCACTGGCGCACCACATCCTGCCAGTCCACATCGTAGAAACTCAGCATGGTGCGCCTCCATACAGTTCGACCTGTTGCCAGACCAGCGTCAGGCTGATGTGCTGTTCCTCGGCCAGCATCATCATCGTGTCCAGCGGATCGTTGTCTGGGTCCTCTGCCCGTAATTGGCTCCAGCGGTTCCACACCGCATGCTCCTGGGCTTCACTGAGCTGGACCGGCCGGCCACGGTGGGTTTCGATTTTCAGCACTCGGCGACGCAACGCCGTTTCCGAATGGTCCAGGCCGAAACAGCGGTACATGATGGTCGAGCTCGCGCCGAGCTTGAGCGCCCGGTTGATCAGGCGTTCGTTCTGCTCGTCGCGCTCGGCCTGGACGATCAGGCGGCGCAGCACGGTGATATCGACCTTGACTTCAACCCAGGCAATCGATGAATGCGCCAGGTGGGAGAGGGTGGTCGGAGGCAGCGATTGCAGTACTTCGATGTCTTCGTCGGCCAGGCCCAACGCTTTGCAGCGCTGCAAGCGGCCATGGCGCAGCTCATGCAGCACCTGATTCAACATCGCATGGTTCAACAGATTGAAGGTCGTACTCATGAGGCGGCTCCTCACTTAACGCGTGGACGACAGCGTCAGTTCGATCAACTGCCGGGCATGGCGGATTAGGGCGTACAGTTGCTCCAGCTGGGCATCGGGTAGTCGTTCGAGGCCAACGGTCAGGGCAGGACGCTCGGTGAACGGGAGGTCGTAGGCGCCAATCAGCAGTTGGCCAAACAACGCGGCGGGCAGCTGCTGGCGTTGCTGCCAAGTCACGTCGTCCTGCAGGCGCAGCAGGGCCGAAAGCAATAGCTGGATGCCGGTGTGTCGTGGACTCAGCTGCTGGCCATGTTCAATTGCCAGGGTGAAACCCAAACCCTCTGCGTGCGGTGTAACCATCTCATTGGCATCGGCATACGCGGCCAGGTCAGCCGCCAAGGTGGCACAACGCTCACGTAAGGTGTTGATGTCATCCTGTTCGGGGGCGGGAGCCGAGGGGGAACACATAGAGGGTTTACCAACCTCAACGACGCCTGGCAGCCGTGCCGCAAGCGATTCAGCATCACCCAGCGCCTCGCGGATGTTGGGGAGGCGTGGAGCCTCGGCTGCCGAGGTGTTGCTCGCGTTGCTCATCGGCTCAGGTGCGGGCAATTGATGAGGCGTTTCTGCTTGCTCTTCGATGGCAGGTGGCTCGGGGAAGGACTCGCCAAGTGAGCCTTGCGGGAGAGGCTTAGGGGTGTCCGAGGGCGGCGGTGAGCGACGCGGTGCCTGATGCATTTCCAAGGCGAGCAGGCGGGGCGACTGCTTCAACGGCACCGCCATCCTGGCAATCAGCTCGTCCTGCAGTTCACCCCAGTTCAGCTCGGGCTTATCACTGTCGAACGCTGATAGCACTTCAAACCACAGCAGCGCGAAATGTTGAACGTCCCCCAAGTACTGGTTCCAGATCGATTCCGCCCGGCGCCGCAGGTTGATGACCCGGACGATGGTTGGTTTACCAAGACCGGCATACAACACCTGCGGGATCACCGGAAGTAAGTGCTCAAGCGTGTCGAACATGCGGCTGATATGCGATTGTGAAATCGGGTAGCCACCTTTGCTCAAGCGTGTGGACAGTTCACGCTGACTGAGCAGGACATCCGGCTCCTGCAACATGTCCTTGAGTTTCGCCACCGCGAGGGACCGCTCAATGAACGTGAGCTGGCCATGCAGATCACTTTCGGCCAAGTGCCCGATCAAGGCATGCGACTCGGACTGCCAAGGGCGGAACAGGCAGTGGATGTGAAAGAATCGCTCCTCACGGGTTTCCTGCCAGAGTTCGCCGAGGATGCTCAAGCGTGTGTTGCCGCCGTTGCGGATGATGAAATGCGGCTCATCCGGACGGCGGGTAATCGCGGGGGGCTGGTCCAGGCCGCGTTCGCGGATCGAGGCCTTGATCTCGTCATACAGCGGATTGCGGACCACCCGTGGGTTGAGCTCGTAAGGGCGTAATTGTTCGAGGCTGACCACCAACGGAGTGTCCCCGACCGGCACGGGCGGAATGTCGCGGCCATGTTTCTGCGGAAAATGCGCCTGCTGCAATTGACGGGTGATATCTTCGGAAGTTGGCGGCTTCATCACAGACCCTCCCTTCAGCCGCTACGACTGAGTTGACGGTCGACCACAGACGGTTGGCCGTGCACAGGCGCGCTCGAGTCAACAAGTCGCTCAGCCCAGTGCGGGAACAACTCGATGGCCAGCGCGCGCATGACCGCCGCGCCGCAAGGGCCGCGGCTGCCAGAGGGTGGCGTGGGCTCGACGCGGTGCACCGGCAGTCCCAGCGAGGCGGCATTGGGGTAGGCCACGCGGTCGGGAATCACCGTGGTGCAGACGCTGACATGAGGGTCGTCCTGGAAGGAAGCCTGCAGGCTGTGCATGATCAAGCGCGTGTCACGGCGATTGGCTTTGACCTGGTTGAGCAGCAGCTTCACGGTTGGCAAGGCAACGCCCAGGTAGCGGTAGGGCTCCAACTCGTCAAACAGCCCCAGCGTGCCACGCCGCAGCTCACGTGCCGCGAGCATTTCTGGCGGGACCGGGCACAGGGCACAGTCGGACGCGAGGATCACCATCTCCACGACGACACTGCGCGCGCCTTGGGTATCGATGATCAGCACATCGTAGAGATCCTCGAACGCCGGCAGAAGATTATGAAGGCGCAGACGACCATCGGCCGCGTGCAACAGCAGGGTGCTGATGTGCCCGGCGCGGTCGTTGGAGACGATCAGGTCCAGATGCGAGATGACGGTGGCGGAAATCACTTGGTCAGGTGCCGTGAGCCGTTGCGCGATGAGTTCGTAGCTGCCAGCCTCACGGGATTCGCGCAACGCATAGTAGCTGGACAGCGTCGGTTGGCTGTCCAGATCTAGCAGCAGGACGTGAAGGCCCGCATCGGCAAGCACACCGCCCAGGTTGGCGGCGACGGTGGTTTTGCCCGCGCCGCCCTTGGTCGAGATCAGCGAGAGAACGTCCATGGCGCTACTCCCTGACCGACAGTCGATCCTGGACCCACTGCTCGATTTCCAGCGAGTCCCAGCCGACGGCGCGGGTACCAATGCGCCGGCATTGTGGGAATAGGCCGGCTTTCATCAGGTTGTAGATGTGCGAACGTTTGAAGCCGGTTTTCTGTTCCACCTCATCGCGGCGCATGATGTGGCGGTCGGCAGGGAGCGGGGCAGGGATGATCGGTTGCATGATGTCACTCCGTAGCACCATGTGGTGCGCAGTGGGATGTGACAGTCAGTGAAGGTCGATAGCGCGGGAAAAACATTGTCAGGCAATGCCGAGCATCGCCTGACAATGCGATGTTAGCCCCGTTTTACCTGGGCTAGATAACGGCGAGCATCGGCAAATCGCCGATCAAGGGTACTTTTGCTCAGGCCAGGCAGTCCAGGAAAACGCCGGAGAATCTCGTCGACCAGAGCGCTCTGGGACTTATAGGCCGATTGCACACGGCCGTCTTTGGATTTACCCAAGGTCACTTCCAGCATGGTGCCCACGAGCATGTTGTGCGTGCCTTCGGAGGCCTCGGAGGGAATGCCCTGGGCCTGAAGTCGTGCTGTCAGCTCTTGGTTACACGCGGTGAGCGTTGCTACCTCATCAACCCATGCTGCAAGCTCGTCGCGCAGCTTGTCAATCGTGCGCTGAGCAGCAGCGAGCTCTGCTTCTTGTACCAAATGCGCATTGAGACTGACGCAGTTCAAATGCTCGAGGTTTTGCGAAAACAAGAAGGCGGGCTTCTCGTTGGGGTAATTACGTGCGAACCAGACCAGTAGATCAGCACGCTGAATGGACCAATACTCTCGGCTGACCTGGTTGTCGGCAGTGACAGGTCGGCCCAGACAGGTCGCGGGTAGCTCACCGCTGAGAACGGCGTCGTAGATGCATTCAGCATACAGGTGCAGAATCGGCCACTGCGGAAAATGCTTGAGCAGACTACCGGGGGAGGAGAGATCGACCCGGAGAATCTCGTCCTCGTGATCGGCAAGGTTACACCAGAGAATGGCGGCATCGATAGGATGGTAAGAGCTTCTGATCGAGATCATGGCACACAGCCTCCTGCTGCGTTCGTCCTGGAATCGCTGGCGGGGCTGATTAATTGAGCCTGTGTCCAACGAGCCTGATATCAACAAGACATTTTAGGATCCAATATTGATGACATCCCAAGTTCTGGATGGTTCATCCTGTATTGATCAAGTACGACATGTTTCGACGTTGCCGCAGCCCCTCAGTTTGGCAAGGGCAACATCATAGGGCCTGAATTTTCCAAAACCCCGGCGCGCATGGTCATTTTTAGTTGCACTACGCAGCCACTGGAAGTTAGCTTTGTCCGTATTCACTGCGCGGCCCACTTTGCAAGCAGGTAAAAGTGATACCCAAAAATGGTATGTGTCTGCTTCAGAACGAACGCTTCTCATGCTTTGTGCATTGAGGCCCATTCTTCGGTGCGATACGGTCTGCTCAACTGGCGTGGCAGTGCCAAGTCCGCACTTCGGTCAAGAATGCACATTGGTCGCAGCAAGGGTTCGGATAGTTCTCCCCATGTTGCGCTCCCGTCAGGCCACCATACCATGGGCACGCCTTACCGGATTGGTCAGGTGTTGCACTCAGTTTTTGCCGTCCTCTGCGTTCATGCGCCAAGTTGGACCCAGCCAATGATGGATAGCGCGAACTGGAGTTGCACCAGGCCCGACTCGGCGTCGGCATCGATATGCCTCTTCATGCCCGAAGAAGTACTGGTTACCCCCTTCTTCGTCTGATGCATTTCAGGATTGCATTTGCCTTCCTTGTTTTTGGTCGAACTGGGTGCATGGATGATGGTGGCGTCGACAACGGTGCCTTGGCGCAACGACAGGCTCTTGTTTCGCAGGTATTTGTTGATGGTCATGTCTTCGGGGATTGGCGCGCTGAGCGTCAGCCGCGCAAACTGGCGTATCGAAGTGATCTCCTACTGCGCCTCTTCTATAGCTGGATCGCTCAACGAGAATCAGTTCTGCAGCAGGTGAATGCGCAGTATGGTGTCCAGTGGGTACGGCTTGCGACCACCGCCCGCCTTTGGGTAATGCGGCTCGATCAATGCCACCAAACAGCTCCACGGCACCACCTGTTCCAGCTCGGCCAGGAAACGCTCGCGAAGGGTTTGCTTGTGCTTACCGGCGTACTCGAAATCGGAAAAGCTCATCTGACTCATGGGATGGCGGGCTTGTAGAGGGCAGTTGGACGGAGGGCTATTTCAGCACAGGTCAGATGGCCTGTGCTAACTTGATCGGATAATCCTTAGCATTTCTTCGCGTGCCAATCTTGCGACGCCAGTGGGTGCACGATTTGGGTAAGAGAGTCCGAACTCTAGTTTCGACGTCGTGGGCGCCTAAATATCTTCCATGACTGAGTTGAGATGTATCTTAATTCTAGCTGCTGAATAACTTGTTCGAAGTTTTCCGTAAATGAATTTATATTTCATTCTGGGGGTGATTGGAAAGGATAGGCTGTTATTTGGGTTGGGAGGTGTATGCTCTATCCCTGCCCGATGAAGGGCAGGTGCAAGAGAATAGAATATTATAATAAAGTATTTAATAGTGTTAGTTTATATGCAGGCATAAACCACAAGCTCCACCAGCATCTCCTCCCGTGCCAACCCAGCGACCACAACTGCCGCGCGATTGGGGTAGGGGGCTTTGAAGTAATCGGTGTAAAGACTGTTGACCGTCGCCAGGTAGCTGCGGTCGGTGACGTAGATCAGCACCTGTGTGACGGCATCCAGCGAGCTGCCGGCGGCCTCCAGGGTGTGGCGCAGGTTATCCAGGGTCTGGCGGGTCTGAGCCTCGATGCCACCGGCTACCACCTGGCCTTGGGCATTGATGGGGATCTGCGCGGTGTAGAGTGTGCCGTTGCCTACGACCGCCCATTCTAGCGGAGCCTTGGAGGCGAACAGGTTGGTCTTGATGGCATGTTTCATGGGTGAGTTCCTGAGTGTCTGGAAAGGGTCAGTCGGCATCGTTGCCGCCGCCTGCGCCATGGCGGCGGGAGGCTTCGGTGCTTTCGACCAAGATGTGATTGGCCATCTGCTTGAGCCGCTGCCAGGTGGGCTCGCTGACCGTGAAGCCTTGGCTGAGCGTGGCATGGGTAGCGACGGCCGAGGGATTGTGGTGGGCAGAGCGGCTGAATAGCACCGTGATGCTTTGCTCGATGCCATCACCGGCAGCCGACTGGGCATCACTGCGAAGTTCAGGGCGGTTGGCGCCGCTGGCGAAGGTCGCCACATGGCGCTGGCGAGCATCGCCCCAGTACGCCTGCACCTGCAGCCCCAGCTCGGCAGCCCGGCTTAGGTAGCCGAGCAACAGCAGGCGGTTATGGCAGTGGTGGATGCGCAGTACTGCCTGGCCGCTGCGCAGAGCCTTGCCCAGCGCCATTTCCACCACGGTCGCGGCGCAGCGCAATATGCTGTGACCCTGGGCGTTGATGACCAGAAGGGCGCTATCTTCGTACCACAGGGCGAATGGCTTCTCGGCTTCGCTCTGCAAGTAGTCCAGGGCCTTCTCCAGCGCACCAATGCCGTCCAGTCCTTGCAGATGCAGCCAGCCGACCAGGTCGGCGGCGTCCTCGCAGTCGCCTACGGCAAAGCCCATGCCTTCGAAGGCCTTGCGGCACATCACTTGAATTTCGTTGAGCGAGACGCGCATGGTCACTGACCTCCGTGCGGCATGACCGCGAAGTTCCAGTCGTCCTCGAACGGCCGGCCGATGTCGCTGACCAGCGGTGCGCCCTGGAACAGTGTGATACGTACCCAGCGGCTGGACTTGGGGTCGAACTTGCCCGCGCCGAAGAATGCCAGTTTGCAGCGCAGCAGGTGGATCGGCAGCATGTCTTGGGCTAGCAGGTTGGCGCGGATCTCGCCGTAGGTGCTGTGCGCCATGCCTTGCAGGCGGCGCACCGTGCCCTTGAGCGCCGGTTGGGCGATCAGAAAATGCGCGGTCAGTGCCTGGGGCTGTTCACGCAGATGCTCCAGTACCGCCGCGTGACAGCGCTGGATATTTCGGGCTATGCCCAGTTGCATCTCTTTTTCGGCGCCCGGTTCTTCGCTGCGCATCCCCAGGCGAGGTTCTTCTTTTTCGGCCGAGCGATACCAGAAGAAGTGCTGGGCCTGCACGTCGCTGAAGTCGTATGACAAGGCCCAGTCATAGCGCTGCTCGATGAGCGCGCGCAGTTGCGCCAGCGGCATTTGTGCGTCCAGGCGCCAATCTTCGACCACGCCCATCTGGTCGGCCAGCGGTGTGACCTGCTCGGGATACAGCTCCAGCAGTAGGCTTACTAGCAGCTCCTGGCAGCCCAGCCCCGCGTGCGTTTCGCTCCAGGCCCGCAGGCGTGGCCAGAGATCTTCGCAGGCGTGCTGGCCACCAAGCCAGTCGGCCAGCGACGAGAGTTCGTCGAGAGTCTGCGTGTTCTGCTCATGCTGGCGCACGTCATCGGTCTGGGTCTGGCTCAGGTGCAGGCGGGCGCGTTCCAGCAAAGTGTGCAGGCGCGCCAGGCAGGCGTCCTCAGCCGGCTGTGTCAACACCTGTGCCAGGGCGGTTTCCCGCGTGCTGATCCAACGCTCCACCAGTTGCGGATGATTGATCAGGAAGGGCGCCATGCCCAGTCCAGTAGCATTGCCTACCCCCAGGTAGCGTTGCAGCGCCGGGGCCAATTTCACCGCCCGTTGTGGGGCAAGGGCATGGGCCATGTGCTCGATCTGCTCGATGCTGAAATGGCGCAGTAGGTACACCGTGAACATCTGCGCGCTGAACGGCTGGTTGAAGTCTGGGTTGTCCTGCAGACAGCCGAAGTCGGCTATGCCGAATTTGCCGTTGCCGTACACTGCAGTGGTGCGATAGAGATAACCGACCTCGGCCAACTGCTGCGGGTCTGGCTGTTGTCCTTCGGCCAGCGCCGCCAGGAAACGGTCGAAGTTGCGCAGGCTGCGGTTGGCCCGCGACAGGACCAGCACGCGGGCATCGAAGCGCCCGGCCTCCTGCAGCGGCACATTGCGCTGCAGGTCGTCCAGTTGCGCCGCATCGACGTCGCCGGCGACCAGGACGAAGGTAACGTCCCACTGGTCGGCGATCACCCGGTCGCTGCGTTTTTCTGGTGGCAGGTAGGCCGAGAAGAGCACGCAGTGATAAAGCCCATGCGGCGTGTCGATGCGGTAGATGGCCGTGCCGAAGCCTTGCGCATCGAGGTCGAAGCGGCTGCGCTGGATGTGCCAGTGCTGGTTCATCATCCGCCGCATGCTGCTGCGCACGAAGCTGAGCGGGCTCTGGAAGTGGCTGCCCAACCGGGCCAGGTCCATGACCTGGCTGGCAGGGCGCAAGGCCAGTGTTGCAGGTAGGCTGTTGGACATTGTTGTCATACCTGGATGGATCATGTTCAGACGCCTTGTTCGCGGGCCATGTGCCGGGCGATGCGTATCGCATCCCACAGCGCTGGCAGGATCACCAGCGACACCGGCACCGCGGTGATAACAATGAAGGACTGCAAGGCCGTCACGCCGCCTGCACCGATGGTGATCAGCACCACCGCTGCCAGGCCCATGCCGATGGCCCAGAAACCACACAGCCACTTCTTCGGTTTATCGTTGCTGGACATCGCCAGCGCCACGGTGAAGGCCATGGCATCGCCATTGGTCGCCACCGAGATGAAGCTGAGGAACAGGAACAGCGCACTGATCAGGCCGCCCAGTGGCAGGTTCTGGGTCACCCCCAGCAGCAGGTCTTCGGGCTGCGTGCCATGGGCGGTGACGATGCCCGGTGTCTGCAGCTCCAGGCCAATGCCGGTGCCGCCGACCACGGTGAACCAGAACATGGTCACCAGCGGCGCGATGATCGACAGCGTCATGATGATCTCGCGAATGGTGCGGCCTCGCGAGATCCGCGCGACGTACAGCGCGACCATGGGCGCGTAGCCGATGAACCAGCCCCAGTAGAACACCGTCCACCAGTCCAGCCACTTGGGGTCGGCACGGAACAGCGTCATCGGGATGAAGTGTTCCACATGCAGGGCGAAAGCCGCCGGGAAGCCACCGAGGATGAACAGGGTCGGGCCGAACACCACCATGAACAGCGCCAGGCCGATCATCAGCCAGACGTTGATCTCGCTGACAACTCGGATGCCTTTGAGACCTACCAGGCAGGACACGGTATACATCAGTGTGACAGAAACGATAGTGACCGATTGGGTAGCTATACCATCGGGTACACCCCAGACTGCGTGCAGCGCGCTACTGATCTGTAAGCCCAAGAAGCCGATTGGGCCAATGGTGCCAGCAACCACAGAGATAATCGCGGTTGCATCGGCCAACGTGGCGATGGGGCCCTTCAGCGCTCGTTTGCCGAAGAGTGGATAGAGCAAGGTGCGCGGCGCCAGGGGAAGGCCCTTGTCGTAATGCAGGTGCATAAGCACGATCGCCAACAGGCTGCCGAGCACCGCCCAGGCGAGAAAGCCCCAGTGTACATATGACTGGGCCAAGGCGGTGATCGCTGCTGCTTCGCTGTGCGGTTGCACGCCTGCGAACAGGGGCGGTGGGCTGGCGAAGTGCATCAGCGGTTCGGCTGCGGCCCAGAAGGCACCGCCACCTGCCAACAGGGCGCACATGATCACCGCAATCCAGTTGAAAGTGCTGATGTCCGGGCGTTGATTCACACCGCCCAGTCGCACGCGACCACATTTGGAGAAACCGATACCCAAGCTAATCACGAAGGTCGCCAGCATCAGCACCTGCCAGTACAGGCCAAATGCTCTAGTTGACCAAGCGAACAGGGTGTTGACCAGCGCGGACACCGCGTCGATGTCGATTAGGGCGGCTACCAGGAAGGCGCCGAGGAAGCCGCCGCTGATCACGAACAGCGGCCAGTCGATGTCCCGCGTCAGCGGCAGGGCCAGGGCCTGGGTTTCAGTCTGCAGGGTAGTTGGGTTTTTCATGAAGCCTCCGGAACCTGCGATTGTTGTTATTGTTGATGCTGTCCGTGCAGGGAAGTGTCAGGCCTGCGCCGGGGTGGCGGTCTCAAGCAGGCGCAACCAGTTCAGTCCCATGATCTTGCGTACGTCGTCTTCGGCAAAGCCGCGAGCACGAAGGCCCTGGGCGATGTTGGGGAAGTCGCGGCTGTCGCGGAACCATTGCAGTGGTGCCGGCCAATTGGCGTTGTCCTTGCTCCCTTCGCCATAATCTTTCTCTTTGCTCCAGCGGCCGTTGCGCATCCACTCCAGCACAGACAGCGGCTGCGCCTGGCACAGGTCGGTGCCGATGCCGATGTGTTCCACCCCCATCAGGTCGGCAGTGCGCGCGACCATGTCGCAGAAGCTCTCCAGGCTGCAGTCCGAGGCCCCTTTGAGGTGGAATGGGTAGGTACTGAAACCCAGCAGCCCGCCGGACTCGGCGATGCCACGCAGGACTGCGTCGGACTTGTTGCGCTTGGCAGCATGGAAGCTCGACGGGTTGGCGTGCGAAACAATTACCGGCCGTGTGGACAGCTCGATTGCCTCCAGAGTGCTGCGCTCGGCGCTGTGGGACATGTCGATGAGCATGCCCACACGGTTCATTTCGGCGATCACCTGGCGGCCGAAACGGCTGATGCCATTGTCTTCCTGCTCGTAGCAACCGGTGGCCAGCAGGCTCTGGTTGTTGTAGGTGAGCTGCATGACGAACACCCCCAACTGGCGGAAGACTTCCACCAGGGCAATGTCGTCCTCGATCGGTGAACAGTTCTGGAATCCGAAGAAAATCCCCACCCGGCCTTCTTCCTGGGCCAGGCGGATATCGCTGGCCGAACGCACTGGGCGGATCAGCTGCGGCCAGGTCTCGAAGCGGCGGTTCCACTCGCCGAGACGCGAGAGGGTCTCGCGGGCGTTCTCGTGGTAGGCGATGGTGGCGTGCACCGCACTCAGCCCACCGGCCTGCATCTGCTGGAAGATTTCCGGGCTCCAGTTGGAGTATTGCAGACCATCGATCATCAGTAAGTCTTGCATGACGCGCACTCCTTCAAGGCCGCACGTAGGTGGTCTTCACCACGGTGTAGAAGTCGCGGGCGTACTGGCCCTGTTCGCGCGGGCCGAAGCTCGAGGCTTTGCGCCCGCCGAACGGCACGTGGTAGTCGGTGCCGGCAGTGGGCAGGTTGACCATCACGCAGCCGGTCTGGGCGCGGCGCTTGAACTCGCTGGCATGACGCAAGGACTGGGTGATGATGCCGGCGGTAAGGCCGTACTGGGTGTCGTTGAGCGTTGCCAGCGCCTCTTCGAAGTCGCTCACGCGGATCACGCAGGCGATCGGCCCGAACACTTCCTCGCGGTTGATGCGCATGTCGTTGCGGCTGTCGATGAACAGTGCCGGGCGCATGTAGTAACCGTCGGTTTCGAGCTGCAAGCGTTCACCGCCCTCGACCAGGATGGCGCCTTCGGTCTGGGCCAGGCGCAGGTACTCAAGGTTCTGCTCCAGCTGGCGGGCCTCTGCCACTGGGCCGATCTGCACGCCAGGCTCCAGTGCATGGCCGACCTTGAGCTGGCGCATGCGCAGGCACAGGGCTTCGACGAAGCGGTCATGGATGCCGTCGCAGACGATCAGCCGAGAAGACGCCGTGCACTTCTGGCCGGTGCCGAAGAACGCGCCATTGAGTGCGCACTCCACCGCGAGGTCGAGGTCGGCGTCGTCCATTACCACCAGGGCATTCTTGCTGCCCATCTCCAGCTGGCAGCGCACCAGGTTGCTGGCAGTGGCAACCGCCACGCGGCGGCCGGTTTCCAGAGAGCCGGTGAAGGTGAGGGCATCAATTTCGGCCGATTGCACCAGGGTGTCACCGACTGTTGCACCGCTTCCCATGACCAGGTTGAAGGTGCCCTCGGGCAGGCCCTGGCGGCTGATAATTTCGGTCAGTGCCCAAGCACTGGCCGGTACCAGGTTGGCTGGTTTGAACACCACGGCATTACCGAAGGCCAGGGCCGGGGCGATCTTCCAGGCGGCGGTGGCCATGGGGAAGTTCCACGGGGTGATGATGCCGACCACGCCCACCGGCTCGCGGTGTACTTCGATGTCGATGCCGGGGCGCACGGAAGCGGCGGTTTCGCCCATCTGGCGCAGCACTTCGGCGGCGTAGTAGTGGAAGAACTGGCCGCTGCGGTGCACTTCGCCTATGCCTTCGGCCAGCGGTTTGCCTTCTTCACGCGAGAGCAGCTCGCCCAGCTCCCGCTTGCGGGCGATCAACTCGTCGCCAATGGCCATCAGCACCTGCTGGCGGGCCTCCAGGCCACTGGCGGCCCACATCGGCTGCGCAGCGCGGGCGGCCTGGATGGCCTGCAGGGTCTGTTCGACGCTGGCCTGCTGGTAGTGACCTATCAGGTCGCAGGTGTCGGAAGGGCTTTGGTTGGCGATTGTGGCCTGGCCTTCGCACCACTGGCCAGCGATGTAGTTGTTGTAGGGGGTGTGTAACATGGATGTGAACCTCCGTTTGCCTGTGACCTATCTTGCGAGCAATATGGATTAAATAGAAATTAATAAAAAAAATACTTTGATAAGGAAGGCTAATCATGTTGCCAGAACTGAAGCTTGCTCAGCTGCGCTATTTTCTATTGGTCGCCGAGCTAAAAAGCTTTCACGCTGCGGCTCGACATGCCTTTCGCACGCAACCAGCAATATCGTTGGCCGTGCGTGAGTTGGAGCAGAAGCTTGGCCAGGCTCTCATCGAGAAGGGGGGAGGGCGTGTGGTGCTGACACCATTTGGCGAGCATTGCTTGCCTTTATTCAAGGATCTGTTGGAGCACCATGATCGAGTGAGTCGCGAGATCACGCTGCTTGCCCGACATGAAATCGGCAGAGTCAGCATTGCAACCGTACCGTCCGTTGCCAGTCGGCTACTGCCAAAGCCAATGGCGCGTTTTGTGGCCGAATACCCGAATATTGAGGTGAGCATCCAGGACTGCACTTCTGAATCAGTCCAGCAGTTGCTCTCACGAGGGCAAGTGGATTTCGGAATTAGTAGCCTGTGGGCGGAAGATGACCAAATTGCTTTCACTTCCATTATCAGTGATCAGGTTGGGATCGTGTGCCGGTTTGATCACCCGCTCGCGCAAGCGGGGGCTGCAGTCGACTGGACGCAGCTCCAAGGTGTACCAATGATCCGTAATGGCACATCTCGATTGCTTGAGGGGACTGATGCAGAAGTCCTGCTTGAGCAAAGTCGATTATTTGTATCCAATATGATTTCTCTGATAGCTATGCTAGAGGAGGGTGTCGGTGTGAGCACTTTGCCATTTCTAGCCTTTCCAGTAGAGAACGAAAAGTTATCGTTCGTTCCACTGAGTTATCCGCGGGTTGAGCGAAAGATTGGGATCTTGGCGCCGAAAGGGCGTAGTTTGTCACCGGCGGCTGATAAAATGATGGTATTTCTTAAAAAACATTTGGAGCTGATTTTGCTGCCAATAGCGAGTTGAATGAAAAGGCAATGTAGTGGCAGGGGTTAAAAATTTGTATCTATATTGGAGCGGTGTGGAGTTAGAGCAAGTGAGGGGAAGAGAATTATTTCTTGAATTACACGATCTGCCGCGCCCTATTTACGGCCATAGAGATAGTGTTGCAAATATTTTTTTAGATTTTGATCATAGTCACTCATGGGTGCAGTTTTCGACAGTTTTAGAAGGTTCCTTGACCGTCAGTTTGAGCGATAGCGTCTGGAGGTTACCCTCTCGAAGAGGAATTATTATACCTGTCAACACGGTTCACCGAATGATTGTCAGTCCGGGTGGGTGCGTCAAGAGT
>NZ_JBICKA010000099.1:0-15100 GCF_043103635.1 Pseudomonas sp. yb_9
TCAGCGTCATCTGCTCGCGGTTATATGTTCGTGTTTGGTTGGCCAAACGGCGACCCAAAGTCGGATGCTCCTTCGTGCTCGTGCGAGCGGTCGCGCTGCTCTTGATTACTTCTAGAGTCTGGCCTAGCGGCAGTTTTAGGGTGACGTGCTGCATCATGGCCTGGAGAGCCTGACGCTCCATATCCAGGGTTTTCTGGCCCACGGTCGTCGCTCTTTGCTGCAGGTAGCTAATAGCGCGATCAGGAGTCATTTCACGAAGGCTGCCTAAGCGATGCTCCTGTAGGTAAGCGGTGATGCGTACCAACCGCTGCTCGTAGTTACGGACAGTGCCCACGGATCGAATGTGGGTGCCCTGGAGCTTTTTCATCACGGATGCAGCTTGCTTTGTAGGCTTGGCAAACTTAGCCACTCAGGCGATTCCGATGTAGCCATCGGTGCACTGTAGAGCGCTGAATCTTGATACCCTTTTCCGCTATCCAGCGTTGCAGTTCAGTGCCATTGCAGCCTGCGGAATCAAGCTGCAACAGCTCGTACTTATAGTTATCCAGCAATGAGCGACGTTGGGCATAGGTTCGGGGTTTTCTCCGAATCCTAGATTCGGCCTTGAGGCGTGCAGTAATGCTCTGCGCATCGAATTCGCTCATGGGATTCTCTCTATCAGGTGTAAGAACTCCTGACCGTTGCCGGTTCAGCGACACACCATCCGCAGATGGTTCGTTGTGTGCCTGTTCGCCCCCCTTAGCATGAGATGCAGGCGGGGACTGTTCACGCCTACTCGGATTCTCCGAGTGTGTTCCTGAGTGTCCGCTCAGGTTCGGCTGCCATTGGGTCTGGCTGACCATGTTGGGTTGTCTTCTCTCCTCAAGTGATTGGTCGTTGATGGTCCCGATATGTAGTCGGCGTTGGGCCGGACACACACGCGATGACGCAGGTGTGGCCGATGGGCTAATGCCCGCGATGACGCAGGCCGAGCCCCCTGCCACTGTCCCAACCCATGAATCACATGGGTAACGAGACTGCCGGGCAGTGCGGTTTGGTTCGTGATCAGCTTACGAAAATGGGGGAGGGCAAACAACGCAACTGCGCTGCGTTGTATTTGTTGCGCGAAATCAAACCGTTCGATGGTGCCCGCTATGTGGCGCGACGTTTAGGAGCGTTACATAGCGGGCACGGGGCGCGAGCAGAACCAGTAGCAGTAACTACATAGGGTTCGGTAGAACCGCAGCCAGTGGATTCATAGGATCGATACGTATCCTTTATCACTGGAGTGATGTGACGATGAAAATCGCGATTTTCTTGGACTGGGTTCAGATGCGTATGCCATTCCTTACCAGGTGGGCAGGTCGGCTGGGATTGCTCCTAGGGCCCATTCTTTGCGTTCTACATCTGATCGCCGCATCAATTTTTCCACCATATGGGAAACTCGTACTCGCCCAATATGATGCGGTCCAGCTCACCGGAAGCCTCCTAGCCGCTCCGACTGCGCAGTATTTCATTCTGTTGGGCGCGGTCTTCGGTGTCCTCTGGGTGTTCCTTTGGGCTGTCCGGTGTGGCTTGGCTCTGCGTAGTTGGATCATCTGTCGGCGGGCGGCCTGATGAGCATTGGCACGGCTGAGGATTTCGCCGGATTCAATTGGGTATTCGGGCTGTGGGAAAACGTTGCGTTGACGATCCTGACTGCCACCGAGCCGCTATTTGTCGCATTCAACGAAACTAGCAACGCGCTTATCGTTGCGGTTGGATTTGGATGGATGCTGCTCGTTGCATTGCGCGTGGGGCAAGGAGCTGCGCGTACGGTGTTGTCAGGATTTATGATTTTTCTGGTTGTGGCGTACGGAATGAGACCCGTGACCGTGACTCTTCCAAGCGGAGCAACGGTCCGGCTGGTCGAAGCTCAGGCGGTGCCGCTCAGTTTCGTGATGACGATTCACAAAATCTACAGAGAGGCTTTTGATCAGGTCCTGAGTGATCAAACAGTGGCCGGGACAATCGTCCCTGCGCAGTCCGCGATTGACAACATGGTAGGTCGATCAGCCGAAGTGTTTGCCGGTAGTGATTTGGCCCGGCTGATTAGAGATTACAACGCCAGTTGTGCCCCGGCGCCGGCTGAGCTTGCCGGTCCCGAGCACGCGGCCAAAGTGGAAGCTTTGCAGGCTATCGGGCTGCTCGGCGGTGGTGGCTTGGGGATACCGGATGAAGAAGTCGGCGTGATAGCACAAGCACGCACGGCTATTGGCGGCGCGTGGACGTATGTTTTCGGTTCAGCCGAAGAAAATGGTGGTTGGGGAGCTTATCTGTTAGGCGGCGGGGCTGCCCGGACTAGTCTGGGTCAGGTGCTTGACCAGAGAGCTATCCAGTCGCGTCGTGAGGCCGGTATTCGTGCTCTTGAAGCTGCCGGGCCGTTCATGGGGGACCGCTATGCGCTGCCAACGCAAGCGCATTGGGCCGCCAAACTTGCAGGGGAATCTCAAGCTACGCCGTCTTACTTGTCGATCAGCACAGTGCCAGGGCAGAAGTCGGCTATCGTCGGCGACGATCAAGGAATAATGTTTCGACCCACCAGCTGCATCGAGGCATACAAAATTGCCCAGATGGGCGCTGAGCAGGCGTATCAGGCGTTGCGCGACTCGGGTGCGGTTATAGCAAGTGGGCAGCGAGTAAGCGCTGAGGTGGGGGCTGTAAGTACAGCGACAGCTTGGCAGCGATTCATGGCTGGTTCATTGCAGAAAACGGCGGGCCTCTCTCGTGGGGATAGTGAGGTTGCTGGAAGCTTCTTAGCCGCGGCTCAGATGTGGAAGAACTTCAGCGGGTGGCTTGATCTGCAAACGCTGTTACCTGGTTATGTGATCATGTCAGCCTGGTTGTTTTGGATTGTGTTACTCCTCGCGCCGTTCTTTTTGATGCTCGCACCTCTCAGGGGCGGTAGGATGTTGACCAATTGGCTGTCGCTGCTGATGCTGCCGGTCATCTCCGTTATGACCGCACAGATGATCACTGTTGCGGTGTCCCAGACTGTGGCTGCTGTTGCGGTTGCCCAAGCGGGGGCTGCTAGTGGGTGGTCAGGCGTCGGGGCGGACTATGACGGTCTTCGTGGGTTGATGTCAGCTATTGCAGCTGTATCACTGGGCATTTCCACCTGGATCACTTCGAGTATGCTAGGTGTATCGTTGGGAGGTTTGGCTGGTAGCCTGTCCGGCGCTGTGGCAACTGCCAGCGATGTAGGACGCCTAGGTATGAAAGCGGTTGGTTTTGCCATGATGGGCTCCCGAATTGCTAGCATAGCGGGAGCGGCCTCGACTGGGCGTAGGCGTGGCTCTAAAACTCAGTCGGGCAACGAAACCCCTCCATCCATGCCACCGTCAGCCAATCCGGTTGGGCCTAGCTCGATTCCCACATTTCGGCCCGGTAGCCCTGGTTTTAGATCGCTAAACCCACCGAAAGCTAGACGCTAGAGTTCGGGCAAGAGGGGCGGCGCTGACCGCCCTGGTACAGATGATGACGTCGCTATTTGCGGGGCTCATCTGTACAAGCCCTCCATTTCCGAAAGAAGCCAACAGATGCATTTGCGGCGCCCTAAAAACTCAATTGGGGGCACCGCTTTTGCGTTGCCGAAGCAGTTGGCCGCACAAGCTCGCAACTGCCGTTCCAGTGGCTCACCTTTAAGGCTCCTCTGAGATGACTCTCTGGTTCTTCGCCCTGCCATTGGCATGGCGTCGCCAGACCCAATCAAGCCTGCGCCACACCAGTGGCTATCCAGCGAAAATCTCCGAAAAACCACTGAGAATTATCGGCGCACCCTCTCGTGCTTTGGGGGACTGTTGATACACCCCGGCTTACCTTTGAGATCCGCCAAGAACTCCTCGATTCCCACTTGGGGTAGTGAGCATTTTTTTCCGGGGCCCAATGACACCATGCCAAGTGGTGTTTTGCTTCCCCCTCTACTGGGAGTGGAGATAAGCATGAAGACTCTTTTGATCACGGTTATATGCGCTGGGGGAGGGTATTGGCTGGGAACGAATCGCTTAGTACCTCCTTGGCTGGTAATCGGGTTGGCAATTTTGGGCGTGGGGTTATGGGCCATTGCCGAGTGGATTGAGCTCCGGGAAGGGATTGACGAGGGCAAACCATGATGTATGCCGATATGAAGGATCTTGCTGTGCTATCTGCAATGTTTCCTTCCTGGAGTTGGAGATTGGCGGTGAGACGACGGGTATTTGTGGCGTCGGAAGGACCGGTCATCCGACTCTACTGGATGCCAGCCCTTTTGAGCCTTGATGAGTTTCGTGCCCAGCTTTTTGTGAGGGAACTCAACGCCTTAGGCGCGTCTGGTGGCTCAAGACAGGGGGAGTGGTGATAATGGCAAATTGTTATCAAGGAGTGTGCTGTGTGAAAAAATGGAAACTGGTGATGCTGGCCGTGGCATCCGCCTCCCTTGTCGGGTGCTGGCAGAGCGATTACGCCTTTGAGGGGAAATACTTCGCTGCGGAGGGAGAGGAGTGCGCGACCCCTACTAGCGCCTCGGATCGCGAGCAATATCTTCTGGATATCACAAAGCAGGTCCACGACGGTAAAGCCTTGTACTCGGCCAGATTCCCAATCGCTGCGAAGCTGGGAGCTCCTCTCACCAGCGAACAGAGCGTGGCTGCAACAGACGATAATGAGCTGACTTTCCGGTTCACTAAACCTGAGGTCTCCGGAGTGTTTTCAGGAAGCCCTGCAGTGGAAATCGAGCTCACCGTAGTGCCTAATGAGAGCAGGAAAGATCATCTCTGGATGAGAAAAGCGACGTTCACCAGCGTGCGAGACGGGAAGGTCATCGAACGAGATTTTTTAACGACTCTGAGAGCTGCAAGCAAGGTCGGGGAGTCCGGTGCTTGTTTGAAAAAGGACAGCGGCGCTCGCTAATCGGCTGAGTATCGCCCTGTCAGAGGTGAAAGGGAGCGCCCAGGCGCTTCCTTCTTGTATCAAACCAAGTGAGTTGCATTACACTCAAGGTTGGGGGCTCTGAGGTTTTTCGCAACAAGACGCGGAGATCATTCCTGTTGACTAGCCATTTGCATCGGATGTAACCAACGTAGTTATGATTCGTCACAATCGTTCGTGACTTTGAATGTTTTTAGATAGGGAAGCAGTCGAGTGGTAAGGATTTTTCTCGCATCTGTAGTTTTATTTATGATTCTTGATGCAATCTTCCCGGGAGTTTTTCTATCTGTAAATGGTAAAATAGGCCTCTTTTCTGTAGTCCTCTTGCTGGGTGTCTGGGAGATATATTCCTACTGGTATTTTAATAACGAAAAATTTCTTAAGTTGAAGTTTGGTATTGAAGAGCACACCATAGATTGCAATAATCTAAATGAGCACATTGAAGAGCTAAAGAAAACACGGCTTTATATTAACTCTTATGACTATGGTCTTGGTGATCGTTACGATACCAGTCGATATCGTTTCAAGCGGAACGAATGGAAAAAAACCGAAAGAGATGGAAATGTTCACAATTGCTCGGCCTCCGTTTGCAAAGCTGCTAATGACCAACCATTCAAGTATCTCTGTAAGTACTTTGACATAAATGTTAGCGAAGAAACTTTATCTCACCTTGAGAATGCGCTTAACAACTATCTCGCCGCGTACCAGGGGAAAATCCTGCTTGAGCAAGAGAGGGATCGGCTTATGCAGACCCTCACTGACCCGCTGCCTTCCTTATTTTACAAGCTCAGCAAGAGTCGTTTAGCGAAAGAACTCGGCTTTGAACCTGTGCGTTTATTTGATATCGATTTTCAGACTTATAGGTTTCAATATGTTTCCTCGGGTGGGAATAGCTCCTACGAGGTGTCCATTATTCTTGATATGGAAAATCTAGAGAAATTTATAAAATACATTGGTGACAAGCTTCGGTTAAAAAATAGCGCTAAAGGCCAGCGAGCGTTGATGACTCCGCAGCTTCGTGAAAAAATAAAACAAAGGGACAATAATACATGTCAGCGATGCTGGGTTTCGGTTAAGGAGGAGCCAAATTTATTAATAGAGGTTGATCATATAACTCCCATCTCCAAGGGAGGAACCACGACCGAGGATAACCTCCAAGCTTTATGCTGGCGTTGTAACCGTACAAAGGGGGCAAAGCTTTCCTAGCGTTATGATCCGGTTTGTGAGTTAGATTTAAAATCTTGTTCTTTGAGGTGAATAGAGATTAGATGCGATTACTAATGATCAGCGTTAACTGCTCCACCGGATCAAGTTATCTAGTGGGTAATGATGACCAGTAGAGATAGTGCTCATGGTGTCGATCATTATTACTATTTCTTGGGGTAGCCTGGTATGCCAGGCTTACCAAGCGCCACCAAGTGATCGTGCACGTCTTGCATCGCGATCTCGTGAATGTTGAATTTCCCAATGTCGTGCCAGTTAGTCTGCTCTATGTCTATGTTCTTCCACCATTGTATCAAATGAGCAAAAAGCAACTTAAGTATCATGCGATAAAGTGAGTAAAATTCAGCTAGTGACTGACCGCTTTTCGCCCTCTTGATCAATGCGTGGGCTGAATTGTTTCTTGCCTGCCTGAAATGCTTGGGGAAACAACCGTAGATGCCGTAAAACTTCGTCTCGGTCATCTTATAGAAATAAGAATTAGGATTTTTACGCTCAATTTTCCACGCTTTCTCTATCGCTACCATTATGTGTTTTTCGGCATCGACAGCTATTATTTGATCAAGGCTGTTCTGGTTTCGCTGAATGAGTGCGATGCAGAACTCATACAAGTGATGGATAAACGACTGAAAAGCCCCATGTGCGAGAATGATCTGCTCAACACTATTGCCACCGGTGGCTAACTGGAATTCCATATCGAAGAATTCATCATACGCTTTTCTGCATAAGATCGATTCGTGCGCCAGCACGGCGCATAGCAGTCTGTCTTTCTCTTCGCTAATGGCCATCTTACCGATCCTTTTCCAGATATTTTTTAGCATTAATCCAAAATCACTAGATACCAAACGCCTACAATCAGACTATACCGGCACGGCTCGGTAGCCACCTTCAACACAGGGAAATGGGCTGCGTCTAGCTCGATCAATTGACCCGCTGATGTTCACGCGGGCTGCTACAGCGGTCTCTTTAGACCCCGGTATTCAGCTCCCAAAACGCCCCATCCTGGCTCAAGGACAATTGTCGCGGCGAGTCGCAATCTGGCATGAAGGCGGCGCATTGGGAAGGTTCGCCATGCAAAAGCGGCACGTACATTACTGATGTAACGAGTACAGCAAAAGGCAGCCTTATCGCGAGCTTTCCACTCGTTAGTTTTAATCGTTGGACGTCGGCGAATACGGCAGGAGCCGTCACGTTTTGTACTGCCTACAGGCGGTCATGCCTGGGCACATGATAATAAAAAGAGGACGCTACTCATCATGACGATGCCAAAGTCAACCCTGGATGTCTCCAGAGTGTTCATTATTGGTGGTGCATGCATTGCACTACTCATCGGCTCAGGTTTTGCGACGGGCCAGGAAATCATGCAGTACTTTGTCGCCTATGGTCATGCCGGGCTGATCAGTATCCTCCTGATGTTTGCACTCTTTACCTATGTTGCGTTCAGTTTCGTCATGGCGGGTTACGAACAAAAGTTCAGCGCGCCCAAGGAAATATTCACGTATTACTGCGGTAAAAAACTCGGCGCCTTCTTCGACTATTTCTCGGTGCTTTTCCTGTATATGTCGTTCTGGGTGATGATTGCCGGAGCGGGGGCCGCGCTCAATCAGAAACTTGGCTGGCCTAACTGGTATGGCGGCGTGTTGATGGGGGGCTTGACCTTGGTCACGCTGTTCTTCGGCTTCAATCGGTTGATCAGCGTGGTGGGTTCGATCGGCCCTCTGCTTTCGGTTCTAGCGATCATGATAGGTGTGGCAGGTGTCGTCATGAACACCCAGGGGCTGGTTGAATTCCCTGCCGTATTGAAGCCATTGACCGAAAGCAAGACCGTTCTGCAGGCCGGGAGCAACTGGTTTACAGCCTGCCTTTCCTACGTAGGTTTCTGCATGATGTGGCTGGCGGTCTTCATGACCAACCTGGGCAGTACCAGCAAGAGCCGGGCAGAGGCAGGGGGTGGTGCGTTTTTGGGGATGTTGCTTTTTTCCCTGGCCGTGCTGGCCATGATGCTGGGCCTGGCTGCAAACCTCAGCGATGTTGCCACTGCGCAGATCCCATCCCTGGTGCTGGTTGAAAAAATTTCCCCTTCGCTGACCGGCCTGATCACGGTGGTGATTCTCGCCGCCATCTACACCACGGCAGCGTCGCTGCTCTGGGCCCCAGTGAAACGCTTCGCGCCAGATGAGTTCAGCATTCGTCATCGACTGCTGCTGTGTGTGCTTTGCACCGTGGGCACGCTGGTTGGTCTGAATGTGCCGTTCGATGCACTGATCAACGTGGTATACGTGGTCAATGGCTATATTGGTTTCGGTTTGCTCTTCCTGATGCTGGTCAAGGATTTCAAGACCCGCGTATTGAAGCGCTCCCTCCAAACCGTATAAGCAAAAATCGCTTATCTTCACGCTGAACCTCACAGGTGATCGACTGAGACGCTGTTGGACGTCTCAGTCGATCTTTGCTTATGTGAAACGCTTAGGGAAACTCCGATCAAGTCAGCACAGGCGGCCTGACCTGTGCTGACTTGATCGGAGTTTCCGTAGGCATGCTGGTTGATGAGGCATCAGTGCGCTTGCTCTCTCACCACCATGTCCTCACGTGCCGGTTCGATTCCGATCACTGTTTCCGCCCAGTGATCGTCAGACTCGATTGGGTTGAGTGCCTTTTTGAGTACCTATTCAATTTATACAACCCATGGATTGCCTGCTTTTACTGAGATGCATGGTACAAATTCGATTCCTGTCTCCGCACCAGTCAGGTTCCAGCGAAGGCTACCAAAATCTCTGGAACCCCCGTAAAACCCGCCTTTTGGCGTAATGCTGTTCACTTAAGCATTTGAGTCCAAGCCGGGCTTTCTAGAGAATCCGATACCAGCCTCCTGGTATCGGATTTTTTATGCCCATTCAGCAGCAATTGCTCGACCTCGGCGATCTCTTCAATTTCTCCGACCTCAGCACGTTCACCCAGAACATCCCCATCGAATGGGTCGCCAGTGCGCTTAATCTTTCTGCGCAAGCCACCATACGGCGCCGGCGCCTGCCGAGTGATCAGGTACTGTGGTTGGTGCTGGGCATGGCCCTGTTCCGCGATGAGCCCGTGCATGAGGTGGCCAGACGCCTGAATATCTGTGCCCAAGGCCTGGCTTCCGATCAGTTGCTGGCGCGCAGCGGCGTAACCGAAGCGCGTAAACGACTGGGTGCTGACCCGGTCGAATCCTTGTTCCGCCAGACCGGCAAGCAATGGGGGTGCGAGCGATATGAAAGTGATGACTGGAACGGGTTGCAAGTGTTCGCAGTGGATGGCGCATTGCTGCGAACTCCTGATTCGCCTGAGCTGAGAGAACATTTTGGCTCTGGTAATACGGGGACCGAACGGCAAACACCTTTTCCGATGCTGTGCCTCGTTGCCGTGATGAATGTACGCTCTCACGTGATCCTCGATGCCCAGCTCAGCCCTTATCGCGGCAGTGAGATGCGCTTGGCCGAAACCTTCCTCGGTCAGATTCCGGACAATTCGATCACGTTGTTCGACAAAGGCTTTTGGGGGGCTGATTTGCTGCTGAGCGTTGCCGAAGGGTGCAACAATCGGCACTGGCTCACGCCAGCTCGCAAGAACCTGGTGATGGAGGAAGTCGAGCGCTATGGCGAGCATGATCGCCGCGTGCGGATGAAGGTCTCGCCTCAGGCACGTAAGCGAAACCCGAGCCTACCCCCATACTGGGAAGTGCGTGAAGTCAGCTATGAAAGCCAAGGGCAAGTCAGGTCGCTGCTTACTTCACTGCCAGCAGAGAGCTACAGCACAAGCGCTGTCGCAGAGCTGTACCTGGAGCGTTGGGAGATCGAGTTGGGCTTCCGGGACATCAAAAGCTCGATGCAACAGAATGCCGTGACGCTGCGCAGCAAGAAGGTCGAGTTGATTTATCAGGAGGTCTGGGGGCTTTTACTGGCTTACAACATCATCCGTCGGGAAGCTAGCCAGGCCGCAATAGCCTTTGGCCGAACGCCTTCGGACATACGCTTCAAACCCGCCTGCCAGTACATTGCGGTGCAACTGATCGTCATGGCGGCGGCCAATCCGGTATCGGCAACAGGCAGAAGGTTGGCTGAGCTACGAGGAGGTATCGGAGGGATGTTTCTGGATCACCGTCCAAGGCCGGGAAGGCCAAGGACGGTGAAGATTTCCAAAACCCGGTATCCAGTGGATCGTAAGGCTGCTCCGCTTAAGTGAACAGCATTACGCCTTTTGGCGGGTTTTTTCGTTATGGCGTTCCGTCGAAATCCGACAGCTCCCTGCCGACTTAGGGGGTTGCGTTTGTGTGAGACTAAATTGCTTGACCGAATAATCAGTAGCGTGGTGCCGGTTTTTCCGTGCTTACGCTCTTAATCAGCAGAATATTGCTGATTCATGCCGTGTGCACTATGCTAATCAGCATTAAAATGCTGATTAATGGCATGGCGATGCCGCTCAGACTCACGATCCAAGCGTTCTCAGAGGGTGCATGACGCGAGGCAGCGACGCTCACGGTTGAGAAACCCGAGCGTGTGGCTGATGGCCGGTGCCTGGTCGCATACGACAACGACTACATCATCGCGAACTTTGATCGCATGGAAGACCGTTGCGAACGGGCCCTGAGCGTTAACCTTCCGTTGAACTGGGACCACCATGACGTCAAAGGTTATCCCGCATTCCTCTACGACATCATTCCCTCTGGTGCTGCCAGGGACTCTCTTGAATCCCGCTACGGGCGTCTCAATCCCGAAGGCGTGGAAATGGAGCTGTACCAGCTAGAACACTTCACGCCGGCCCCTGTTGGGCATCTGCGCATCAAGGAGTCGGTGGAAGGCCTTCAACCGGATCGGAGCGAAGCTTTCGCGCATGCTGAGGTCGTGAACAGGACGAACGAGTTTCTTGAGTACCCGTGAATAACCTGGACAAGCGACTCGTGGAGTGGGGACTGCGATGAAAAAACTACAGCCTGAAGAGCGCGCTCAGCTCGTAGAGGAAATCGTCAAGCGCAATGCGGCGGGGCTCGATCCAATTGGGACATCCATCCGCCGTCTGCGGCTCGAAGTGACTGGGCTTGACCAAGGGACCTTCGCGGCCATGTGCAAGATCTCTACGAAAAGCCTGTACGAACTGGAGAGCGGGAAGTCGAATCCGAAGCTCAGCACTTTGGAAGCCGTGCTGCGTCTCTTTGGCATCCGGATGGGTATGGTGATGACTGCCAAAGATAATCCCACTGCGACGGTCGCCGGCAACAATATCGGCCAGTTGAAGGCGGGTGGGCCAATCGCTGTGGCCGCACGGCCGGTGGCGAGTCTTTCGCCCCTGGCCAGTTCTTCCGTGGTGGCCGGACCGAAACGAGGGAAAAGCCCTGCGGCAGCCAAAGCGAAGAAGGACGTGTCGAGGCCGGCATCGCCACGGGCACGGAAAAGCAGTCCGGAAAAGTGAGATTGGTGAGGGGGCAAATAAAATCTCACCCAACGGGCGTATTCGCTTTGTGAACCACTGATTCTGTGTGACTACCACCGGTCGGCCAACCCGCGCACTACTGCCACCTTAACTTGCTTGGCCGCCAGTGGTGGCAGTTCCATCACGAAAGGAACTCATCACCGTTCGTAGGTTTTCAGCGCCACGGTGAGCATTTCATGGATATGCGCCCTCAGGGCCAAAGGTTCCAGCACCTCGATATCGGCAGCGTTCGCCATCAGAAACAATCGTAGCCCTTGGGTGTCGCGAATCCTGCAGGTCAGCAACCATTTGTCCCCGTCTTGCAGCAGCTTCTGGTTTTTCTCCAGCGGGTTCTCAGAAAGCCGGTTGTACAGGTTGGGGCTTAGGCGAAGGCGTGTTTTTTGTGCAGGGGAATGGATGGTCAACAAGTCTTTCTGGGCTTCATCTGCATGAATGTCGTAATCCTCCGGGTCGTCGATGATGCGCTTGCCGGGCTCTACCTTGGTAATCCTGTGTAGCATCAGCGCACAGAGTTTATTGGGGCCGTTGCTGCTGTATTTGCCGCGCGGCACGTCGGGACCAGGTGCTTCGCCTAGCCACTGTTCTTCGGCAACATACGCGGAGAGGTAAATATTGGAGTCCTGGTGGGACAAACCCAGTGGCTTGAGTTGGTAAATGCACTCGACACCGTTGGCGTTGAGTGGGCGGTACCAGACTTCAAGGGGCTCGCCTTCGAGGATTGCCATTTGCAGGCGTTCCAGGTGTTTGGCGTTGTACTTACCCGGCTGTAACACGGTAAACCGCGTTCCGGAAGTAATACGCTTGCTGAAGTTCAGCTTGCGCCGAGAGCCATCATGCATGACCAGTTCGGTGTAGTCCTGCAGGCCCTTCAACTCGTCAGTCGCTGCTTGCAGGCCGAATCGTTCGGCATGCTTGAAAATCGCCGAGAGCGACATGGCGTCTGAAGGCGAAAGCACCAGCGAATGGCTTCGGCCCACCGCAGACCAGAGCAAACTCCGTTTATCTGCCTCGTTGATGGTCGATCGAACGTAATCCAGGTCCTCCAGCACCTTCAAATCCCTGATGGTGGTTTTTTCATGCTGTTCGTCATCGTCATCCCCATGGCGACGAACCCACGCAACCAGCTTTGCATGCACTTTCGCGGTGGTCAGTGGCTTACCCGCTGCATGAAGGATCTGCCGCAGATAGTCACGGCGATGAGCTCGATTGATCATTTAGTTTCAATTCGGACAAGAAGTGTCCCTATTGGAGTGCAACATGCTTCTCGTTGGCAAGGGAAAGACCTTGATCATGCCACTCACACCTCCATCGCAGAGGGTGTGGCGGAGAACAGAGGGCATTGCGATGAGCGACATCGAGAGCGTCAAAGCACTGATTATTGAAAGCGCAGCCGACGGCATCGACGCTGTTGAGCTGCACCGGCGGTTGATGCAGGCGGATGTGAGCCTAGGTGAGGCTGAGGTTCAGACGATCCTGTTGGCATTGCAGGAAGAGGGTCGCCTGATCGGCCAAGAGGTGGAAGGCCAATGGCGGTACACCCGCTTCGACAACAACGACGCTGCAAATGCAGCCCAGGAATACAGCCCGCAATTCGCGGAACGCATCCTCGCCGCTTCGTGCGATGAGTTTGTAGAAATCGATGTAGACGACATGATCCAGATGCTTGATGACATGCTCGCTCAAGCAAGATCTCGCCGAACCGATACCAAGTAAGCGCCTGCTACCGGGCATTTGTCAGCCATCTGAGGAAGTAAACACCATGGTAACCAGTGATGTGACGTCTGCCATTGTCAACGCCAAGCCGGGTATCCAGAAGTATCTGGCTTTGATGAGCCAGGTGGAAACGGTAAACGTCTCGACTGACGCACTGTTTCAGCGTGCGTATAACGGCTTCTATCGTGTGCAGCGGCGTGAGCGTTCCTGGTATGGCGCCTACTACCAGCTCATGGAGCAGTTGAAGGGATCGAAGCCCACGTTTGCCGAGGTTCTCGATCATATGCACCAGGCTACCGGACGTTATGAACCGTCGTTCTCCAGCAAGCTGGTTGCTACGTTGAACCCGCAAAAGCCGGTTTGGGATACGCATGTACTGCGCAACATCAACCGCAAGGCACCTTCCTACCAATCCAGGACAAAGATCGAGGACGCCAAGGAGTGTTATGCGTACATGGAGGATTGGTACCAGGCCTTTCTGGCGTCCACTGAATGCGCATGTTGGATAGGGCAATTCAACGAACGGGTACCCGAACACGGCAAGCTGACCGATTTGAAGAAAGTTGACTTCATTCTTTGGCAGATGCGCGGCTGACGGGTTGATCTGGGCTGGGTAGGGATCAAGACGGTATCTACAGGGCCCGCGCAAGTGCTGAGGTATGTGTTTGCGCGGGCGGTCTGTATAGCCTGTGGAGGCAACTGTCTTCTTGTCGCGGTCATGCCATTTTGTACCTGGCTCAGCTCACCGTAATCGCCGCATTCAACACCAACACCACCATCAACCCGACCAAAGCCACGATGGACTGCACCACCGAGATGGTCTTGGTAGCCTCACCCATGGTCATGCCGAACGACTCCTTCACCATCCAGAACCCTGCATGGTTGGCATAGTTGAAGAACAGCGACCCGCAGCCGATGGACAAGGCCAGCAACGGCAGGTTGAGGCTAGGGTCTGCCCCCGCAAGCGGTGCCAGCAAGCCGGCAGCCCCGACGATACCCACCGTGGCGGAACCGGTAGACACCGAGAGCAACATCGCGATCAGCCAGCCCAGGATCAAGGGCGGGAACGCCGATTGCTGGGTCAGGTGCACAATGGCATCACCCACCTTGGCGCTGGTCAGCATCTCCTGAAAGGCGCCGCCGCCGGCGATGATCATGATGATGGAGGCGATAGGCTTGAGGCTTTTGCCCAGCGCATCACGCAGCTGTTCGGCGTTGCCGCCACGCGCCAGTACCAGGCTGGTGCCGGCGAACAGCACGCCCAGCAGCATGGCGATCAGCGGGTTGCCCAGGAAGCTGGCCATTTCCAGCAGCGCATTGCCCTTGGGCAGCAGCATTTCGGCAACGGCATGCACCAGCATCAGGATTGCTGGCAGCAGCGCGGCCAGCATGCCGATGAATACGCCTGGGCGGGGCTGGTTGTCGGCTTTTTCCGTCAGGGTGAACTGGTCCAGCAATGCCTGATCAGGCCGGGTGCTCATACGCTTTGAGATGAACATGCCATACAGCGGGCCGCCCAGAATCATTGCCGGAATAGCCGCCAGGAAGCCATAGAGCATGGTCGGCCCCACCGAGGTCTTGAGTACGGCAATGGCGGTCAAGGGGCCTGGGTGCGGGGGGACCATGCCGTGCATGGCGGCCAGCGCCGAAATCACCGGCACGCCAACGTACACGTACGCCGAGCCTTTGAAGCGCGCCTTGCCTTCCAGCTTGCGCGCCACGCTGAAAATCAGCGGCAGCATGATCACCAGGCCCACTTCGAAAAACATCGGGATGCCGA
>NZ_JBICKA010000009.1:0-8980 GCF_043103635.1 Pseudomonas sp. yb_9
ACAAAGCAACCTCAGCCTTCAGAACCGCTCATCGGCTATGGCCGGTAAGATCAGCTCCCGCACATAGCTCGCCGCCGACAGTTCAAGCAGCGTGCGTACCATCAGCACCACATCATGCAGCGGTATCAGCCCCCCTTCCCCACGCACCGCAGCCTCGGCCACCGGCACGTCCAGACCGTCCTCGGTATTCAGGTATCCCAGGTTCAGGCACGTCACCCCAAGGCCCTGCCCCCGATAACCTTCGCGCAACGCCTCGGCAATACCGCGAAGGGCGAATTTGGAGGCGGCAAAGGTCACTTCCGGGCGACCACTCTGGGGCAAGCCCGAGGTGGAGCCGGTCAGGATAATCCGTGGTTTTTCGCTTTCAAGCAGCAACGGCAGCAGGCGCTTGATCAGCAGGATGGTTGCCGTGATGTTGCAGTCGACCATGCGCTGCAATTCCACATCACGGTCTTCAAGGAAGCTGTAGTGCGCCTCGAACGCTTCGGCCTCCCACAAGCCGAGGTTGTAGATCAGCGTATCAACCCCGCCCTCGGCCACTGCTTCGGCAATGGCCTCGACGGCGGCAGCGGGCTGGCCGAGGTCGGCCTCGATCCACTGGGCTTCAACACCCTGGCCCAAGCTCACGTCTGCTGGCCGGGTGCGAGAGACGCCGACCAAAGTGTCACCCGGTTTGCCCAACCCTTCCATGAAGGCCTTACCCAGGCCCTTGCTGGCGCCGACTACCAGAACTCTCATCGCATCACTCCCTGTCGATTTGAATCGGAGTCGGCATTCTAGGGTGTTTGAGGATCAAGCGGCGATAGCGACCTGTTTCAGCGCGTTATTCAAGGCCTTGACCAGTTCAGCCACTTCCTGGCACTTCTGCACCGCCAGGTCCAATGGGCTTCGCAGCAACGCGCAAGATGGCGCCACCCACAGCCGCTCCCCCAGACGCTCGTGGGCATCGCGCAGCAGGTCCAGGGTCTTTTCCTGGTCGCAAGGCAAAGCGTTGCGGCCGTCGACCAAGCCCAGCGACAGCACCTTGTAGGCCGGCAGGCGGTCGAGCATGGTGGTGTACTGCTCGGGTGCCTGCACCAGGTCGATGTGCAAGCCATCGACCGGCAGGTTCGCGGCCAGGCCAAGGTTGCCTTCAAGCCCCCCCGCGTAAGTGGCGATCAACTTCTTCAAAGGTGCGCGCTGAAGAATGTTGTAGACGCGTTCGTAGGCGTTTTTCCAATCTTGCGGCAACTCAAGGGCGAGGATCGGTTCATCGATCTGCACCCACTCGACACCCAGGGCAGCCAGGCGGTTGAGGGTTTGGTCATACAGCGGCAGCAGGCTGTCGAGTGGCTCCAGTTTGTCGACATCACCGGCCTTGGCTGTGGCCTGCCACAGGTAGCTCAACGGGCCCAGCAACACCGGCTTGACCGCATGGCCCAGGGCTGTGGCTTGCGCTACTTCCTCGAAAAGCTGTTCCCAGTTCAGGGCAAACTGCTGGTGGTCACCGGCCAACACCTGGCCGTACCAGGCAATGTCGCCGACTGGCAGCAGTTCTATGCCGGCGTCTTTCTGCACCTGCCACAGCTCATGGTCGCCGCAGGTGTGTGGAAAGCCCAGGTTATGTGCCAGTGCCATGTCTTGTCCCTTCAGCATGCATAAATGATTGAGGGGATTTTCCGGTTCGCGGACCGTTGAGGCAAACTCATTAAATTTGAGATGAACTCAAGATTTCTTCATGATCATGTCTCAATCAGGGCACCCTCCTGCGCCCCCGGACATGATCCGGTCCACCTTGTGCCGCACAATGGCACCTTGACCACACCAGGTACCCGGCCACATGAGCCTGCTGAAAACCGCGCTGCGCGAACAAAATTTCGTCTGCGTGACGGAGTTCGTCCCCAAGCCTTCCGCAGAACGCTTCGCCGCCATGGAAGCGATCATGGTCCGTGCGCACCTGTGTGGCTGGCCGATGACCATTGCCATCGGCGACCGTGTCGGCAGCCCGCTGGACATGTCGCCGCTGGACGCCCTCGCCTCGTTCAGCAACCCGGTGCCTGCCCTGCCGCACTTTTCCGGCAAGGACCGCGAACGCCACCACCTGCTCGCCCAGTTGCAACGCATGGACGCCGCCGGCCTCGACCAGCTGTTGCTGCTGACAGGCGACCGCCTGCCCGGCCACGAGCCTGGCCAGCGCCCGGTGCGTTACCTGGAGTCGGTCGCCGCCCTGCAGATCGCTCGCCAGGCTCGCCCACACTGGCTGCTGGGCGCTGCACTGAACCCGTTCAAGTACCACGAGGAAGAAGGCGGCGCCCAGTATTTCAAGGCCGAAAAAAAGCTGGCAGCAGGCGCCGACTTCCTCACTCTGCAACTGGGGTTCGATGGGGATAAACACCAGGAAGCCATGCACTGGATGCGCCGCCAGGCCACGCCCAAGCCCATGCTGGCGTGCCTGATGAGCCTTACCCACGGGCGCGCTGCGATGCTCGACCACGTGGCTGGCGTTACCGTCACACCGTCGATGCGTGACATGCTCGAAGCGGAGACCGTGCAGTCCAAGGCCTTTGCCCAGGCACGCAGCGTTGACCGCCTGGCCTTGCAGATCATCGGCGTGAAGCTGATGGGTTACGCCGGCGTGCATCTGTCAGGGGTTCACGAACTCAAACAACTGCTGGCCCTTGAGGCACGCATCGAACACTGGCAAACCCGGATCCACACCCTGGATCAATGGGCGCCTGCATGGCGCGCCAGCTGGCAGATGCCCGGCCTGCCGGCAGTCACCTTCCATCCGCCGCAGGCGGGTTGGCGCCAAGGCGAGTCACGGGTCGATGCTTCGCTCACAGAAAAAGCGCGCTATCACCTGATGCACGGCATGCATTCATTGCTGTTCAGCCGTCGCAATAGCCTGAGCAAGGCATTTGGCTGGGCGGTGCGCCAGCCGCTGTGGTCAACACCGGTTGGCGCACAGGTGCTGCACAAAATGGAGCGCGCAGTGAAACGGCCATTGGTGGGCTGCGACACCTGTGGCCGCTGCCGCCTGGAAGACACGTTGTACATCTGCCCGGAAACCTGCCCCAAGGGCCTGGCCAACGGCCCCTGCGGCGGTACCGCACTGAACCGCTGCGAGTTCGGCGACCGCGAATGCATACACAGCATCAAGTACCGTACGGCCAAGGCCGTTCGGCAAACGGCGGTGCTCACCGAGCGTCTGATCCCCTGCATCGAGGTCGAAACCCGCCACCGCAGCTCATGGCCGCAGTGGTTCGCGCCACAAACGCCGCGCCGGCTCAGCCCGCAGCCAACGCCTCGAAGCCAGCCCGAATCGTAGCCTCGGGCAGTTCATCGGCGATGAACACCATCACGCTTTCGCGGGTTTCACCTTCAGCCCACTCGGCATCCCAGTCGAAGCCGTAAAGCTTGAGCACACCCTGGAACACCAGCTTGCGGTCCTCTCCGGCAATGTTCAGCACGCCCTTGTAACGCAACAGCTGTTTGCCGTGGGTTTCCAGCAGGTCGTTCATGAAATCGCTGAGGCGGTCGATGTCCAGCGCGGTTTCCGTACGCAACACCAGCGTGGAAATACGGTCCGGGGTAGCCGGTTTGAGTACAGGGCGTAACGTCGGCTTCAGGTTCGCACCCAAGTCGGGGTGGAGGTTGAAGCCACGCACATCCAGTAGCTCAGCCAGGTCGATACGACCGTGCTCGACCACCCGGGCTGCGGCCCGACCATTGATGCGGGCCAGGCGTTCGCGCAGGGCTTCTACCGCAGCCGAGTCAACCAGGTCGGTCTTGCTCAACAGCAAGCGATCGGCAAAGCCGACCTGGGCCTGGGCAATGGTTTGGGTCAGGTGCAGTTCGGCATGAGCCGCGTCTACCAGGGTGATGATGCCGTCGAGGATGTAGCGCTCACGCAGTTCCTCGTCGATGAAAAAGGTTTGCGCCACCGGCGCCGGATCGGCCAGGCCTGTGCATTCGATTACCAGGCGGTCGAAGGCGATTTCGCCAGCGTCCAGGCGTTCAAGCAGCAGGTACAGGGCGCGGGTGAGGTCGCCGTGGATGCTGCAGCATACGCAGCCGTTGGCCAGGGTCATCACCTGCACCGGTTCGTCGCCCAGCAGTTGGCTGTCAATGCCAGCCTCGCTGAACTCGTTTTCGATCACGGCGAGTTTCAGGCCGTGCTCGGCCTTGAGCATGTGCTTGAGCAAGGTGGTCTTGCCGGCACCGAGGAAGCCAGTGAGCACGGTTACGGGAATGGGCGTCTGCACGCAGTAAATCTCCTGAATCTGAAATGACTGTGGGAGCCGGTTACCCAGGCTCCCACAGGTTCACACGTGTCGCAGGCTCAACAGCACTTGGGCCCGGACTTGCCACCGTAACGCGCTTCCTGACGTTCGCGGAAGAATTCCTCGTACGTCATCACCGGCTTGTCCGGGTGGGTCTTCTGCATGTGCTCGACATAGTTGTCGTAGTCGGGCATGCCGACCATCAGGCGGGCTGCCTGCCCCAGGTATTTACCCAGTCGACCCAGGTCGTTGAACATGACTGCAGTCCTCTCGATTACGCGTCAGGCAGTGCCTGGAACGGGGTTTCCTTGTCGGTACGTTCCTTGCGGCCCAGGGCGGCATAGCCAACCTTGATGGCGAAGAACAGGATGCTGAACACCACCAGCAGGAACAGAATCGTCAGGCCCGCGTTGGTGTAGGCGTTGAAGATCACATGCTGCATCTGCCCGATGTCCTTGGCCGGGGCCAGTACCTGGCCGGCGTCCAGCGCGGTGCTGTATTTCTTGGCCAGGGCCAGGAAGCCAACCGCCGGGTTCGGGTCAAACAGTTTGATCAGGCCTGCAGCCGTGGTGCAGATCAGCAGCCAGACGGCCGGCACCAGGGTGACCCAGATGTAGCGCTGACGCTTCATCTTGATCAGCACTACGGTACCGAGCATCAGGGCGATCCCGGCCAGCATCTGGTTGGAGATGCCGAACAGCGGCCACAGGGTGTTGATGCCGCCCAGCGGGTCAATCACGCCCTGGTACAGCAGGTAGCCCCAGAGTGCCACGCAACCCGCGGTGGCAAGCAGGTTGGCGCCCCACGATTCGGTGCGTTTGAGCGCCGGCACGAAGCTGCCCAGCAGGTCTTGCAGCATGAAGCGCCCGGCACGGGTACCGGCGTCCACCGCGGTGAGGATGAACAGCGCCTCGAACAGGATCGCGAAGTGGTACCAGAAGGCCATGGTGTTTTCACCTGGCAACACCTGGTGCAGGATCTGCGCGATACCGACCGCCAGGGTCGGCGCACCGCCGGCACGGGCCAGGATGGTGTGCTCACCGATGTCACGGGCGACGGCTTCAAGCTGCTCAGGTGTAATCAGGAAGCCCCAGCTGCTGACCGTCTGCGCCACCGACGCCACGTCTGCACCAACCACGGCGGCCGGGCTGTTCATGGCGAAGTACACACCCGGCTCGATCACCGAAGCGGCGACCATGGCCATGATGGCGACGAACGACTCCATCAGCATGCCGCCGTAGCCGATGTAGCGGGCGTTGGTTTCGTTGTCCAGCAGCTTGGGCGTTGTTCCCGAGGAGATCAGCGCATGGAAGCCGGACACCGCACCACAGGCAATGGTGATGAACAGGAACGGGAACAGGGTGCCCTTCCACACCGGGCCGGTGCCGTCGGTGAACTGGGTCAGCGCCGGCATTTTCAGCTCGGGCGCGATGATCAGGATACCGATGGCCAGGCCAACGATAGTGCCGATCTTGAGGAAGGTGGACAGGTAGTCACGCGGTGCCAGCACCAGCCATACCGGCAGCACCGCGGCAACGAAGCCGTAGCCCACCAGCATCCAGGTGATCTGCACGCCCGTGAAGGTGAACGCTGGGCCCCACACCGGGTCTGCAGCGATTACACCGCCCAGCCAGATCGAAGCCAGCAGCAAAACCACGCCTATGACCGAGATTTCGCCGATGCGGCCCGGGCGGATGTAGCGCATGTAGATGCCCATGAACATCGCGATCGGGATGGTCGCCATCACCGTGAACATGCCCCATGGGCTTTCGGCCAGGGCCTTGACCACGATCAGCGCCAGCACCGCCAGGATGATGATCATGATCAGGAAGCAGCCAAACAGGGCGATGGTGCCCGGAATGCGGCCCATCTCCTCGCGCACCATGTCGCCCAGCGAGCGGCCGTTGCGGCGGGTAGACAGGAACAGGACCATGAAGTCCTGCACCGCACCGGCCAGCACCACACCGGCAATCAGCCACAGCGTGCCGGGCAGGTAGCCCATTTGCGCGGCAAGCACCGGGCCGACCAGGGGGCCTGCGCCAGCGATGGCGGCGAAGTGGTGACCGAAAAGAATGTGTTTGTTGGTCGGGACGTAGTCCAGGCCGTCGTTGTTGAGCACCGCAGGCGTGGCGCGCCGCGGGTCGAGTTGCATCACCTTGGTGGCGATGAACAGGCTGTAGTAACGGTAGGCAACCAGGTAGATGGCCACTGCCGCGACCACGATCCACAAGGCGTTGATCGCCTCACCGCGCCGCAGGGCTACCACACCCAGCGCGCAGGCCCCTATGACTGCCAGCGCCAGCCACGGAATGTGGCGTAGCAGGCTATTATTGTTGTTCATGGTTTGCTTCCAGCTGGTGGATTGGAAAGACCGCCCACCGAGTCTAGGGCCAGTCATCGCGCATTGCCACACTTGCTTTGGTCTAGAGCCTCTGCGGCCAGATTGCGGTACCTGATGCACATACCACTCTAACTATAGTCAGGATGTCACCTTAGGACCCACCCGAGGACCCATGCCATGAGCGATCACGACGAACGCCGCCGCTTCCAGCGTATCGATTTCGACGCCCCCGCCGAACTGCGGCAAGGCCTGAAGTGCTGGCCTGCCAAGTTGCTGGATCTTTCACTCAAAGGCCTGCTGATCGAGCGCCCGGCAAATTGGGACGCCGACCTGACCCAGGACTTCGACGCCACTATCCATCTGGGTGAGGAAGCCCGTGTAAAGATGCAGGTCGAGCTGCGCCACGAAGAACCCGATCGTCTGGGCTTCATCTGCCTCTATATCGACGTCGATTCGATGACCCATTTGCACCGTCTTGTGGAATTGAACGTGGCTGACAGCACCGAAATGATGCGTGAGCTGCGCGAACTCATCGAATAATGAAATCTCTTAGCTAGCTAATAGCTCTCCCGCCTGACGTTTCCTGTCTACCCAGACAGCTTTAAGCCTGGGTAGCAGTACTTTGTACACACCCCTCTAGCACCGCTTTCGATGAGTTGGTACGGCTTCTGCATTGGGTTTTTGCACACCCAGCGGTCGCCCGTGTACGCGCTCCGATCAAAATCTTGTATACAATTTCTGTGGCAATCATTGGCAGGAAATGTCTACAGTAGCGACACAACAATAAACAGAGAGCCTGCTCCATGACTACGTCCCCTAGCACGTCTCCCACCAAGCGCCCCGAGGATGAAAACCTCGGGCTTGGTGCCAACCTGGCCTATGGTCTGCAGCATGTGTTGACCATGTACGGGGGGATCGTCGCGGTACCCCTGATCCTGGGGCAGGCCGCTGGCCTGAACGGTGCCGAAATCGGCATGCTGATCGCGGCCTCGCTGTTTGCCGGTGGCTTGGCCACCCTGCTACAGACCTTGGGGCTGCCGTTCTTCGGTTGCCAGTTGCCGCTGGTGCAGGGCGTATCGTTCGCCGGTGTGGCGACCATGGGCGCGATCCTCAGCAGCGAGGGCGGCGGTGGCTTACCGGGCGTGCTTGGCGCGGTCATGGCGGCATCGCTGATCGGCTTTCTGATCACGCCGGTGTTCTCGCGCATCACCAAGTTCTTCCCGCCACTGGTGACCGGTATCGTCATCACCACCATCGGCCTGACCCTGATGCCAGTGGCCGCACGCTGGGTAATGGGCGGCAACAGCGCCTCGCCAGAATTCGGCAGCGTGGCCAACATCGGCCTGGCCGGGCTCACCTTCGCCATCGTGCTGCTGCTGAGCAAGCTGGGCAGCGCGACCATCTCGCGCCTGTCGATCCTGCTGGCCATGGTGGTCGGCACGCTGATCGCCTGGGCGCTGGGCATGACCGACTTCAGCAAAGTCACCGAAGGCCCGATGTTCGCCTTCCCGACGCCGTTCCATTTCGGCATGCCGGAATTCCACATCGCCGCGATCCTGTCGATGTGCATCGTGATCATGGTGACCCTGGTGGAAACCTCGGCCGACATCCTCGCCGTAGGTGAGATCATCGATACCAAGGTCGACTCCAAGCGGCTGGGCAATGGCCTGCGCGCCGACATGGCATCGAGCATCCTGGCGCCGATCTTCGGCTCGTTCACCCAGAGCGCGTTCGCCCAGAACGTTGGCCTGGTGGCCGTGACCGGGGTCAAGAGCCGCTATGTGGTGGCTACCGGTGGCGTGATCCTAGTGGTGCTCGGCCTGCTGCCGATCATGGGCCGGGTGATTGCCGCCGTACCTACCCCGGTACTGGGCGGCGCGGGCATCGTGCTGTTCGGCACCGTGGCAGCCAGTGGTATCCGCACCCTGTCGAAGGTCAGCTACAAGAACAACGTCAACCTGATCATCGTCGCGGCCTCGCTGGGCTTCGGCATGATCCCGATTGCCGCGCCGACCTTCTACCACCACTTCCCGAACTGGTTCGAGACCATCTTCCACTCGGGCATCAGTTCGGCGGCGATCATGGCCATCCTGCTGAACCTGATCTTCAACCACTTCACCACCGGCAACTCGGAAAACCAGTCGGTGTTCGCTGCAGCCTACGAGCGCACCATCCAGTACTCGGACATTTCTGCGTTGCGTGATGGTGACTACTTCAAGGATGGCAAGCTGTTCGACGCTGAAGGGAATGAGGTGCCGATGCTGGAGGTGGACGAGCATGGCAATGAAACAGTCAGGCGGGCAGCGGTTGCCGAGCATTGACTGCTGACTAAGCGGTGAAGTGGAGGGGCCGACGCGCATCGTCGGCCCCTTTTTCG